>CAUUGK010000008.1:0-28406 GCA_963544765.1 uncultured Atopobiaceae bacterium | reverse complement strand
CAATGAGATTTTTAACACCGTTCGCGAGCAGGGTGCAGATTTTGGACGTTCTTCTTTTGGTGCTGGCCAGAAGGTTCAGGTAGAGTACGTTTCTGCAAATCCCGTGGGCCCTCTGCATATTGGTCATGGCCGCTGGGCTGCTCTTGGAGATTCTCTAAGCCGCATTCTTGCCTTTGCGGGCTATGACGTTGAGCGTGAGTACTATGTCAACGACCATGGCTCTCAGATGGATGTCTTTGGTCATTCCATCTCTAAGCGTTACCTGCAGCTGATTGACATCATGCAGAAGCGTGGTATTGACGCTGACGCAGCTGCTCAGGTGTTGGCCGAAGATCGCAATGCTTACGTTGCAGATGAAGAGGATGCACATCCCGAGGAGCATCCATTTACCGATGAGTTCATCAACTCTCTTGGTGGCAATGCATACGCTGGAGATTATATTGTTGACCTGGGACTTTTCTTCCTCAAAAATGATGGAGAAGTCTGGGCAGACAAGTCCGAAGATGAGCGCATGGCAGAGTTCCGCGAGCGTGGTTACAAGATGATGCTTGAATCCATCAAAAATACCTGCCACAACGCCCGCGCTGACTTTGATGTGTGGTTCTCTGAGCGCTCTCTATACGTTAAGGACGACCAGGGTAAAGACGCCGTTGATCGTGCGCTTGATGCTCTTGATAAGCTCGGCTACCTGTATCGTTCTGATGAGGGAGCACTGTTCTTCCGTTCCACTGATTTTGGCGACGATAAGGACCGTGTACTCATCAAAACAAATGGCGAGTATACCTATTTTGCTTCCGACGTTGCGTACCACTGGAACAAGTTCCAGCGTGTTGACCACGTTATTGATATTTGGGGAGCAGATCATCACGGATATATTCAGCGTGTTCGCTCTGCTGCAACAGCTCTTGGTTACCCAACTCAGTTTGAGGTTTTGCTTGGTCAGCTGGTTAACCTGCTCAGAAACGGCGTTGCCGTCAGAATGTCTAAGCGTAAGGGAACTGGTATCCACTTTGACGAGCTTCTCGCCGAGGTTGGTGTTGATGCAACGCGCTACACCCTTGTTTCAAAGTCTTCCAACCAGATGATTGACTTTGACATTGAGCAGGTAAAGCGTCAGGACAGCTCGAATCCTGTGTATTACGTTCAGTATGCTCACGCTCGTATTTGTTCTATTTTGCGCCGCGCAGCTGGCGTTGACCTTGATGAGGCAAAGGCACTTGGTATGGACTCTGTTGCAGATAAGGCTATTGGATCTGAGGTTGATCTGGGTCTGCTCTCTGAAGACGCCGAGCAGGCGCTTGCCCGTAAGCTTTTTGAGTTCCCAGGTCTTGTTGAGGGTTGTGCTCGCGATAGGGCACCATTCCGTATTACGCATTACATTGAAGAGCTTGCTGGCCAGTTCCACGCATTCTATACCGTTTGCCAGGTACTTCCTTCTGAAGGACGCCCACTGGACGCAGAGCTTTCTAAGGCTCGTCTTACTGCGTGTGATGCAACTCGTCGCGTGCTTGCAATCGCCCTTGACCTGATTGGTGTTTCTGCTCCTGAGGCAATGTAAACGATAGCTAACTATGTTGTTTTGTCATGATACCGTGCAAGTATTGAATACCTGCACGGTATCTTTTGTGAATTTCTCCAGATAATTTACACATTTCTGCGTTATGTAAAAAATTTTTTAATGTATAAAAGAGATAATAAAATTAATATTTATTACTTAAATTTTATATTGCAGCATATAAAAGCCTATTTTGATGTCATATAAGCACCATTTTCTAACATATTTTTGACTAACTATTGTTTTGTCCCCACGTTAACACGTGTTTTTTAGGGGTATACTCATTATGCGAGCAAATAGTAAATGGTTCGGGCATAAGAGTGGAGGTCTCTATGGAACTTCGCGAGTACATGTCCATTCGCAGGTCTTACAACTTGGTTAGAAGAGTGGTGCCTGCTAACAGACGACTCACGTTTGAAGAGTTTGCTATTTTGTGTCGCCTCAATGTGAAGGGCGCCCCTGTTAAGACTTCAGAAATTGCTGAGTATCAGAGTGCTCTTCGTCCTACGATTACTCATCGTACCTCGCACCTGGCAAGGCTTGGTTTCATCAAGAGAGATGAAGGCGCCATTGATCGACGCAACGTAGTGTGTATCATCACAGAAAAGGGTGTAGAAGCAGTTGAGGAGCTGTCCAAGCTTACCTGTGCTCGTATTGCGCCCGGCCAGGCGCTTTCACGAACTTCGTTTGAGCGCATCGTCATGTATGTTGACGCTATGGGAGCTCTGTACTGCAGGGCAGCAGATATGGTGCTTCTTGCAATTCTAGATTCTCCTAAAGACGCTCTTTCTATTACAGAGATTGTTGACGCGCTTGGTCTTTTGCAGCCAACTGTTTCTATGTCTCTTACTGCTTTGGCAGAAAGTGGCCTGGTACAGCGCAAACATGACGATGCTCTTTCAAGAAGAGTAACTATGGTTGAGCTCACGCCTCAAGGCAAGACATATATCAAAGAAATCGTTCAGCAAATTGAAGATATTATTGTTAAAAGAAAGAGCCGTACAGCTGTTTAAATGATTTATGCAGATTAAAGAAATCTAGAAGATGGGTTTCTCGAGGTTTAAGAGTTAGTGGTTATAAATCCCCATTTGCCCGTTTTATGGTGAATTTTATTTATTTTTTCATCATAAGGCGGGCATTTTCGTGGTATATTCCTTTTGGATTTGCACCTATTTGATTTTGTTTGTTATCCCTTCATCATATTTCTCACGTATTTTTACAGATTATTTTGATGAGCAAACAGAGAGGTTTGTACATGTCGGACGAAACATCTTCGGTCCAAAATGATTCTTTAAATGATGTAGAAAATACTCCAGCACCACGTAGACGTGGTAGACCTCGTAAGAGTGAAAATAGTAATTCAGAAAATTCAACTTCAGAAAATACCAATTCTGAGGCAACTGAAGAAAAGGCCTCTAATTCATCTGCTGCAAAGCGTCGTCGTGGTCGTCCAACTAAAAAAGAGACCGAGGCGCGTCGTGCGGTAGAGGCTGTTGTGGCAGAGGCTATGAACGCAGCTGGCATTGCAGAGCCTCCTAAACGTCGCCGTGGCCGTCCAAGCAAAGAAGAGATGGAGGAGCGCGCTTTACAGGAGCAGACTCTTGAGGCTCTTCAGGCAGAGGTCCTGGCTCAGGTCCAGGCAGGTGGTAAAGTTTCTTCTGACGTTGTAGACACTGATCGTCTTACCAAGATTGTTCAGGACGCAACTCAGCCTTCTGCAGAGGTAACTCCGGCTCCTGCCTTCACTAAAGCAGAGGCAGAGGGTGCGGCTGGCCAGAATGACAATGCGGCTCAGAAGAACTTTGCTGAAGAGCAGGGTAGTGTTGAGCAGCAGGATGGTGCAGCTCAGGAGCAGGCTTCTGGTGCAGTAGCAGATTCCGATGCAGCTCCAGCAGAGCGTCCAGGGCGTTCTCGTACGGGTGCAGCACGTCGTCGACATCGTAATGCTGAGCCAAAAGAAGCGGCTCAGGAGGGCGAGAAGACACAGGAAAACGTACATGTCAACAACCAGGAGCGTCCTTCTCGCGATCGTAGACAGAACAACCAGCGCAACAAGAATCGCAAGCAGGGCCAGGCGAGCGAGCCATCGCTTTCCAAAGAGGCTCTGCAAGAGATGAAGCTTTCTGAGCTTCGTGCTAAAGCAACTGAGCTGGGCATTGAGTACGCAGGCGTCCATAAGTCTGATTTAATTGAGCTTGTATACGCTGCATCTGCAGCTGCTGAGGGCTTTAAGACTGTTGAGGGTATTCTTCAAATTAGCAACGAAGGCTACGGCTGGATTCGTACGGGTAATTACATGGAAGGCGATGACGACGCCTTTGTCCACCAGCAGATTATTAGAAATCTTGGTCTGCGCCCGGGTGATAGCGTCTTGGGCATGGTGGGACCTGCTCGCGTAAATAGCAAATATCCACCACTGCTTAAGGTTACCCAGGTCAACGGTGGGGAAGTTGAGGGTCTTAAAGACCGTCCTCGCTTCAAAGATCTGACTCCAATTTTCCCAGACCAGCCTCTTACTATGGAGCATGGTAAAGACTCCATTACGGGCCGTGCAATTGATCTGGTGGCTCCTATTGGTAAGGGTCAGCGTGGTTTGATTGTCTCGCCTCCAAAGGCAGGTAAGACCACTATTTTGAAGCGCATTTGCCAGTCTATTACCACCAACAATCCTGAGGTCCACCTTTTCTGCCTCTTGGTAGACGAGCGCCCTGAGGAAGTTACAGACATGGAGCGCTCCATTAAGGGCACCGTTGTTGCTTCAACTTTTGATATGCCAGCAGAGAATCACACCGTTGTCTCAGAGCTTGTCATTGAGCGAGCAAAGCGCCTGGTTGAGATGGGTCAGGACGTTGTGGTTATTCTGGATTCCATCACACGACTTGCTCGTGCATACAACCTGGCTATTCCTGCTTCTGGTCGTATTCTTTCTGGTGGTGTTGACTCTGCAGCTCTGTATCCACCAAAGAAGTTCTTGGGCGCAGCTCGAAACATCGAGAACGGCGGCTCGCTCACTATCATTGCATCTGCTCTGGTAGACACAGGCTCCAAGATGGACGAAGTTATCTTCGAGGAGTTCAAGGGCACTGGTAACATGGAGCTCAAGCTTGATCGAGACCTGGCAGATCGCCGTATCTTCCCAGCTATTGATCCTGTTTCTTCTGGTACTCGTAATGAGGACCTGCTTATTAAGCCAGAGCTTCAGCCTATGGTATGGGGCGTTCGCCGTATTCTTGCAGGCTTCAATAACACTGAGCGTGCAACTACTGCTCTTATCAGTGGTCTAAAGCAGACCGATAATAACCAGGACTTCCTGATTAGATCTGCAAAGAAGGCTGCACAGTCTGACTATCCACAGAATTAGTCAGATTTAAAGATGACGCAAGAAGTGCTTTCCAATCTATGTTGGGAGGCACTTCTTTTTTTCTTGCCATTTTTGTTGAATAACTGCCGAAGAATTATGAAAAAGTTTTAAAGACGCTGTAAAAAATAATGAATTACGCTATAGTCATTTCTAACAGCACAATTATGTGTTGCAGCGGATTACACAAAGATGAAATGAAGCCCACCCGTTGCTCACGTCGCCCGTATTGGGTTTAGTAGCATATGCAAATTTAGCGTGTGTCTTCATACATCTTCTTAGCGTTTGTAGGGGGAGTTTGTATGACAGAAGGTAGGAATCCGGCAGTAGTCGCCGGCCTGCTCAGTGGTCTGGTTCTGGTAGCAGAGCCAGCATCTGCGTATGCCCTTACCGCTAATGAAATTCGTCAAACGCCTCTTGGTGCAATCTTTACAGGCATTGGAGTGGGACTTGCTGCGGTTGCAGTCATTTCTGGTGCGGCCTTGGTAGTCTCTCGCTCGGTAAATCGTGGCGAGAAAATCAATGAAGTAGAAGCAAAGAGCCAGTCAGCTGCAACGTTTCAGAGCTCAGATGAGGCTCTATCTTCAAAGCAGGTCTCAGCTGCATCGAACTTCTCGTCAGAAGAGAGCATTGTGATTCCGCTGGACTCTTCAAGGCGCTCGATTGCTGCGTACAAGCCAAAGCACATGAGGGCTTCTCAGTGGGATATGACTGGTTCCATTCGTGTTCAGTCTGCCGAGTCGCCTGCAAAGAAGGCGCAGATTGTAAGCACGACTGCTGAGGGTGTTCTTCCCGTTCGTGCAAAGAAGGCTCCTGCGCACTCTACAAACGACTACGCGCAGATTGCAGAGAACTACACCAAGCTTTTGAGCTGGCGCGAGCGTACCGTTGCACGTGCAAAGGGTGCTGCTGCGGTACTTCTTGAGCGCTTGGGGAAAGATCCTATGGACGGTCTGCCCATTATCGAGCGTGCTGACGGAACAGTTGGTGACGTTGGTACAGCTTGGTGGACTAAGGCTGTAGGCGAAGAGTCCATTACGCGCGATTTTGGTATTGCCGAGATTGGTGCCGAGGCTATTCCTGAAGACTTCACCAATCATGCCGCTGATATTTCTAGCCGTATCTCTTACGTTGACCAGGGAGTCTTCCCTGAGAAGCGTACGATTGACGAGCTTGAGCATGCTGATGATTGGACGCTCGCGCTTGCTGCAATGGACGAGCATCTAGCTCGCCATGATCAGCAGCAAATGCGCAAGTACCATCCAGTGCAGTTGCCACTTATTGGTCAGGTCGCTGCTGAGGCTGAAGTTGCAAGCTCAGTGGAGTTGTCGGGTGCAAAACCTGCTGCGTCTCACAAGGTTGCCGCAGATCAGATGCGTCCTTCTCGCGAGCCAAACTACGCTGGTGTGGTTGCACAATCAACCGCAATGCCGCTGGTCAAGGCTACAAACGATACGTCATCGCATGTTCAGGACATCTTTGACGCAGTTGAGCGTGAGATGGCAGCTGAGCTTCAGGCGGCTGACGAGAGACCAACGCGCGAGTTGCTTCGCCTGATTGAGGGCGGCACCAGCAAGATGAAGAAGATTTCTTCGCTTGATCTTGGCGAGAAGACCAGCGCAGACAAGGCCTCTTACAAGCCTCGTCACTTTGCTGGTGAGCTTCCGTTGGTACGTGAGGCGTAAGTAGCACACGTAGACCAGCTGCGGGTAGTCAGGAGACAACCGCACAACCGTCGGAAAGGCTCGAGCTCGTAGAAACATCCGGTTTCTCTAAAATTATTTCAAGTTAGATAACATTTTTTGGCTGTAGTTCTTTTTTAAGGGCTGCAGCCATATTGTGTTGTGTCACATATTCAACGCTATGGAGAAAAGGAGATGAATATGGCACATAAGCTAACGCGACGACGCTTTTTGGAGGTGGCCGGGACCATTGCGGGGTCGTTTGCTCTAGCAGGCTGTTCGCCAAAGAACCAAGACCCTAACTCCATTTACGTTGGCGTGATGGGCCCATTTACCGGCGACGTTGCTCAGTATGGTCTTGCTGTACGTAGTGGCGTTCTTCTGTATCTCAAGGAGTTCAACAAGAAGGGTGGCGTTAACGGACGCCAGATTGTCCCTATTGTTGAGGACGAGAAAGGCGATTCAACCGAAGCTATTCTTGTTTATAACAAGCTTCTTGACGAGAACGTCTGCGCAATTCTAGGTGACGTTACCTCAACGCCAACCATTGCACTGGCGCAGAAATCGGTTCTGGACAACATTCCTTGCGTAACGGCATCTGCAACAGCAGAAGATGTTGTTACCCACGGCAATAACATGTTCCGCGCTACTGTCACCGACCCATTCCAAGGCGTTGTTCTTGCAGAGTTTGCTAAAAAGCAAGGCTATCAGCGTGTAGGAACCATCTTTAACTCTGGCGGCGATTACGAAATTGGCGTAAACAACGCATTTGTCCAGAGAGCTCGTGAGTTGGGCATTGAGGTTGTATCCCAGCAGGGCTATCCAACGGGAGCTGTTGACTTTAACGCCCAGCTTACCAGTATTATTGGACTGGATCCTGACGCCATTTTGGCTCCAAACTATTACCAGGATAACGGCAAGATTGTGACGCAGGCTCGCCAGCTTGGCTGTAAAAAGCCTTTTATGGGCGCAGATGGTTGGGCAGGCATCATTGGCGGCGAGCAGGATTATGCTTCTGCGGCTGACCTTGAAGGATGCTTCTATTGCTCTGCCTTTGTTGCTTCAAACCCAGATGAAAAAGTTCAGCATTTTGTTAAGGCTTATACCGAGGAATACGGTGAGGCTCCAACTAACTTCTGTTCTTTGGGCTATGACGCAGCAATGATTCTTTGCTCTGCTCTTGAGGTTGCCGAGAAGCGCGGCTATACCTACAACTCTAATGAGTATAGGCAGGCAATTATTGACGCTATTGCATCTGGTGTGGTCGAAGGTGTTACTGGAACCCTTTCATATCAGGGAACAGGTGACCCAGTGAAGTCCACCTTGATCATTACCTTTAAAGATGGCAAAGAGTCCATCTATGACACGATCAATCCTTCATAGAAAAGAGAACCTCAGATGTTTTTGACTCAGGTGCTCAATGGACTTCAATTGGGCAGTATTTACGCACTGGTGGCGCTTGGTTACACAATGGTGTACGGCATCATCTTGCTTCTTAACTTTGCACATGGTGACATCATCATGTTTGGCTCCTACGTTGCTTGGATTGCGCTTGTTCAGTTAGGACTCAATCCTGCAATCGCCGTTCTTCTCGCCATTTTTGGTTGTGTTGTGCTGGGCGTTCTTATTGATAAGGTTGCCTATGCACCACTCAGAGAAGCTCCAAGGCTTTCTATTCTGATTACCGCAATTGGCGTTTCTTACCTGCTTGAAAATGGTGTTCAGCTACTTCTTGGTGCTGACGCTAAGGTTGTTCCAAGCATCATTGACCTGGGAACTGTTCAGGTATTTGGTTCGACGCTCTCCGGCACTGCACTTTTGACTGTTGCCGTTACTATTGTGGCAACCGTTGTTCTGACCCTTTTGGTTCAGAAGACTCGTCTTGGTAAGGCAATGCGTGCCGTTTCTGAGGATATGGGCGCTGCTCGTCTGATGGGCGTCAACGTCAATAGCACTATTAGCTTTACCTTTGCAGTTGGTTCCGCTCTGGCAGGCATTGCAGCTATTCTGTACTCCATGGCATACCAGCAGGTTTCTCCTACCATGGGCGTCATGCTGGGCACCAAGGCATTTGTTGCAGCAGTTCTTGGCGGCATTGGCTCCATTCCTGGCGCTGTTATTGGCGGCCTTATTGTTGGCTTCTCCGAGGTCTTTGTTGCTGCCTTTGGTCTGTCTGTCTGGCAGGATGCCGTAGTCTTCTTACTCTTGATTCTTGTTCTTGTTGTGAAACCAACTGGCCTGCTTGGCCGACCAGTTACCGAGAAAGTGTAAGGAGGCTCACATGACTAAAATGTATCCACGCGATAATAACCACAACCCCGTAATTGTCACTGGTTTTGGTGGAAAAGATGGTCAGCGTCGTGAGCTCACTATGCCTGCTCGCTATGCCATCAATGCAATTCTTGTTGCACTCTTTGTCTTTGGTGGAAACTTCCTGGTAGGAGAGGGCCTTATTTCTCGCTATCAGACCGTTGTTTTTGAGCAAATTGGCGTGTATGTTCTGATGACCGTTTCTCTGAACATTGTTACTGGTTATTTGGGACAGCTTCCTTTGGGTCACGCTGGCTTTATGTCCATTGGCGGCTATGCCTGCGCAATCTTTATCATTCGCATGATGCCACTCTTTGGGCTGGATGCTCAGTCCATGGCTTCAGGCTCTACACCTGCAGTTATTCTTTTTGTTGTGGGCCTTTTGTTTGGCGGCATTTGCGCCGCTCTGATGGGTGTGGTTATTGGTATTCCAGCACTTCGTCTTCGTGGTGATTACCTGGCCATCATTACTCTGGGCTTTGCAGAGATTATCCGCGTTGTCCTGGTAAACATCGACTCTGCTCTTGGCTTCAAGCTCACTGGTGGTGCTTCCGGTCTGACAGGCATCCCAGCCTATACCGGCTATCTGAACACTGCCATTGTTGTTTCGCTTGCTATCTTTGCTATTCACACCCTGATGAAGTCTAGACACGGACGCGCTATTCTCGCCATCCGTGATAACGAGATTGCAGCAGAGGCGTCAGGCGTTAACACCACGTATTACAAGACTCTTGCCTTTGTTTTCTCTGCATTCCTTGCAGGCATTGCAGGAGGCCTTTACGCGGGCTGCATCGGCGTTATGGCGCCTGCCAAGTTTGGCTTTATGAAGTCTGTTGAGATTCTGGTTATGGTTGTTCTTGGTGGCATGGGTTCTATGTTTGGTTCCGTTGTAGCTGCAACTGTCCTGACAGTGCTTCCAGAGGCTCTGCGTGCCTTTGCTGACTACCGCATGGTTGCTTATGCAATCGTGCTAATCCTGGTCATGATCTTTAGACCAGAGGGTCTGTTTGGCTCTTACGACTTCTCGCTGTCTCGCATTATTGAGCGCATTTTGAACAAGGATTTTCCTTGGAACAAAGATGACTTGGACGAGCAGACAGTCGTGCAGGTCAACGCGAAGGCAGGCGCTCAGGCAAACAAGCAGGCGGATACGCAGATAGAAGCCTCAACTGATTCGAAGGAGGCGTAAGAGCGATGGCAACTAAAAACACTACAAAACTTATCAGGCAAGAGTCTCCTAACCTCATTCCTGAGCGAGACCTTGGTGCAATTCCAGTTCTTCAGGCTGAGCACCTTGGCATTGACTTTGGTGGCTTGACGGCTGTTAACGACTTCAACATTGCTCTTGGTCCTACCGAGATCTCTGGCATCATTGGTCCTAACGGTGCAGGTAAAACAACTGTTTTTAACTTGCTTACCAACGTGTATAAGCCAACTCGCGGTACCGTCATGATTGACGGTTACGATCTTGCTGGAAAGAGCGTTGTTGAGGCAAATCATATGGGTATCGCTCGAACCTTCCAGAATATCCGCCTGTTCAACAACATGACTGTTCTCGAGAACATCCAGGTTGGCCAGGGAAGCCACATGACTTCTCACTTTTTTGAGGATGTCTTCCGACTTCCAGCTCACTGGAAGCAGGAAAAAGAGAGCGCTGATAACGCTCGCGAGCTGCTGCGCATTTTTGGCATGGAGAATCTTGCAAATACTCTTGCAGGCAACCTGCCTTATGGCGCTCAGCGCAAACTTGAGATTCTTCGTGCTCTGGCAACGCAGCCTAAGATTTTGCTGCTTGACGAGCCTGCTGCAGGTATGAACCCAGCAGAGACCGATGAGCTTATGGAGAATGTCCTTAAGATTCGTGACGATTTCAAGATTGCAGTCCTTCTTATCGAGCACGACATGAAGTTTGTTATGGGTATCTGCGAGGGTTTGGCCGTTCTTGACCACGGCAACATCATTGCAAAGGGAACGCCAGAAGAAGTTCAGAATAATCCTCGCGTTATCGAGGCATATCTTGGAAAGCAGGAGGTGCGCTAATGACCGCTGAAACTACAAACACCCAGGCAACTGGCGCAGGAAAAACTCTGCTGTCCGTCAAGGATCTTAATGTTTCTTATGGCGCAATCCATGCAGTTCAGGGCATTTCTTTTGATATTAATGAGGGCGAGATTGTCACCCTTATTGGCGCTAACGGTGCCGGTAAATCAACTACGCTGAATACTATTGCTGGTTTGGTAAAGCCTGATTCTGGCACCATTACCCTTGGCGAGAAAAACCTTGTAGGCCAGCGCGCTCACAAGATTGTTGAGGCTGGCCTAGCATTGTGCCCTGAGGGCCGTCGTGTGTTTTCTCGCATGAGTGTTGCTGAAAACCTTGAGATGGGCGGCTATACGCAGCCCGATTCCCAGAACGCTAAGACCGTCAAGATGGTCTACGAGCATTTCCCACGTCTTCGTGAGCGTAAAAACCAGCTGGCGGGAACGCTGTCTGGTGGCGAGCAGCAGATGCTTGCTATGGGTCGTGCTCTGATGAGCAGGCCAAAGCTGCTTATGCTCGATGAGCCTTCTATGGGCCTGGCACCTATTCTGATTGAGGAGATCTTCCAGATTATTCGCCAACTTGGCGATGCAGGAACCACCATTTTGCTAGTTGAGCAGAACGCTAATATGGCGCTTAAGGTTGCTGACCGTGCATACGTTCTTGAGCTTGGTAAGGTTGCTAAGCATGGCACCGGCCAGGAGCTTCTCCACGACGATGACGTTCGTAAGGCTTACCTCGGCGCATAACGGCGACTAATGGCAAATGTGCTTTGACGTCAACGTACCTTAAACGTTAGCCCGGCTCCCACACAAAGTAGGAGCCGGGTTTTGTTGTCATGTCTGAACAGTTTGCCTGAAAAGCGCACCATATCTGAGCTATTTGCCGGTTTTTCTCGCCAAGTCTGAGTTAATTTACTCAGACTTGATGTAGTTTTCAGGCTCGCAAAATTTGGCGCGGCGCAGCCTATCTTCACGCGCTTGATTTCTTAAAAGAATCTGTAACTTTTGCCTAAATACGTAAAAGAAACTGTGGATTTGCCTGATTTCATCAAAGAATCTGTGCCTCAAATACAGATTCTTTGCACTTTTCAGGCGCGCGGCGCTCGCAAACGCGCGGCGCTCGCAAACGCGGGGGGGGGTTAGATTTCGTCGAAAGTGTTGTGGTGCTCTTTTCCGTCGTCCAAGGTAAGGACGGTACCCAGAAGTGCTGGCTCAAGAATTTGAATCCAAAGGTCGCCTCGGACCTGCTTGGCATTTTCTGCAACAGCGCGAGCTGTAACAGGGGAGTCGCAGATGGCAACCATGGTGGCGCCCGAGCCAGAAATGACAAACGCGCAAGCGCGAGCAAGCTTTGCTACCTGCTTAAGCTCCTCGTAATCGGGGATGAGCTCCTTGCGATACGGTTCGTGGATCTTATCGTTGCAAGCAGCTGCCAACAGTCCGCCGTTTCCTGTTTCAAGTGCGTGAGTGACAGCAACGGTACGTCCCATCTGGTAAACGGCCGTTTCAAGTGAGACATTCTGCGGAACCACCTTGCGCGCGTCTTCGGTGTTGACCGTGTAAGGCGGTGCAATTGCAACAAAAGAGAGACCGCGCGCTACCAGCCTTCGAGTACAAACGGTATGCCCACCCTCAACAAATGACGAGGTCAGGCCACCGTAAATTGCAGGAGCAACGTTATCGGGATGGCCCTCAAAATGGCAGGCAAAGTCGAGGGCACGCTCTGGATCCCAGCCACCATGTGATTCGGTCATTGCGGCCGCAATACCTGCAATAACACAGGTAGAGCTTGAGCCTAGGCCGCCAGAAAGCGGAATAGGAGAGTCGATGGTGATGTGCTTAGGCGTTGGTTCTTCGCCCAACTTTTCGCAGGCACGAATATACGACGTCCATACGAGGTTGTCATCGTTTCTGAACTGCTCAGGGCAGCCGTCAATGATGAGCGCAGGCGACTCTCTAAACGTAATCTTTGCGCGCAGGTTAAACGCAAGACCCAGCGTGTCGTAACCGACTCCGATGTTTGCAGAGGTAGCAGGTACAGAGACGGTCAAGATAGTGTTGTCGAGCATGCAGAACCTGCTTTCTCAGTAACTAACAAGCAAAAATACGCCCGCATGCTTCAGAAACGTATGAAGCAAGCTGTTCCTTCTCGCGAACGTCAGTATGAATGATAACGTTATCATTCAGCGATGAAAGCTGAATTGGCGGATTAGTGCCCGTGATTTCGGCGAGCGTATGCATGCACGCAAAGTCATCCAGGCCAGCGGTCGAGTAGCCCAGCGCGGCAAGCACGTCGGACGAGAACTTGTACGGGCTAGCAGTGGACAGACAAACGCGCACGTTACCCGCCTGGCGAGAAACCCTGTCAAGCACGTGCTTTGCGACGGCTGTGTGAGGGTCAATCAGTACACGACAATTCTCCCAGGTAGAACGGATAGTCTCACGCGTCTGAGCGTCGGTTGCAAAGCCGGCATCAAAGGTTTCGCGGATGGTGTCCATCACCTGAGCAGGAACCGTGTAGATACCCTTGGTTACCAGCTGGTTCATCAGATAACTGACAAGCTCGGTGTCTTTGCCGGACGCAAGATAGAGGAGTCGTTCAAGGTTTGATGAAACCAGAATGTCCATCGATGGAGAGATAGTCTTTTCAAATGCACGCCTGCGATCGTAGATGCCCGTTTCCAAGAAATCAGTCAGCACCTTATTGCTGTTAGAAGCCACAATGAGGCGATCAACAGGAAGTCCCATCTCTTTTGCAAAGTAACCTGCGAGGACGTCGCCAAAGTTGCCGGTTGGCACGCAGAAAGTAACTTTTTGACCCTGGGTGATGCCGCCCTTGGCAACAAGCTGGGCATATGCGTCAAAGTAGTAGGTTACCTGTGGGGCCAAACGACCAATATTGATGGAGTTTGCGCTGGAAAGTACCGTGCCTTTACCGGCCAACTCATGCGCCAACTCCTTGTTAGCAAAGATTGCTTTAGCGGCGTTTTGAGCGTCGTCAAAGTTTCCCTTAACAGCGCAAACAGCTACGTTAGAGCCTTTTTGAGTCACCATCTGCAGGCGTTGAATATCCGAGACTTTGCCTTCAGGGTAAAAGACGGTGATGCCCATGCCGGGTACGTCTTTGAAGCCCTCAAGTGCAGCTTTACCAGTGTCTCCGGAGGTAGCGGTCACAATCATGATGTTCTTGCCGGCGGTGACAACCACGTCCGCAGTACCCTCAGCGTCGACAGCGCCAGCTACGTCCGCGTCCTCGCGAGCAACACTCATCAGGCGGGGAAGCATCTGAAGCGCAACGTCTTTGAAAGCCGACGTTGGACCATGGAAGAGCTCAAGCAGCCAGTCTTCTCCGATAGCAGAAACAGGCGTGATAGCCTGGGTGTCCCACTGAGAGCCATACGCGCCCTCAATACAGCGAGTCAGCTCTTCAGCAGAGTAGTCGTCCAGCAGAGCAGAAAGCACGTCAAAAGCAGTAGCCTTAAAGCCCTGAGCACAAACCTTTGCAAGATCGAGGGGTTTCTCGCCAATTGAATCTTGGATATAAAGGCCGCCGTCGGGAGCAATTCCCTGCAAAATGGCCTGTTTGGCCAAAACGGTATGGTCAGAGCTTCTTGTGCTGTGATATGCGACGGCCATGAAACCACCAATCTTTAGAACGTCTCGCGTGTTGTGCGTCTCGCGTGTTGTGCGCGTGCAAATTGCGCGTCTCGCGTGTTGCGTTTCTATTATTTTAACAGTGAGAAGTAAATGTCGCTTGTAACATAGAATTGTTCATAGCATTATGAAGACGAGAAAACTGTCGATTAGATTCTGTCTAGGTTTTTGGTAGTTTTTGTCTATGAGATTGTTATCAGTGCAGTCATCTTTGCGTGCGGTTGTCCTTGCTCTGCAATTAGCCTTGCAGGCAATCGGTTTTCTCGCAAAATGACTGCTAGATTTGGAGTTATATGCAAAACGTTGCCCTACTTGGATTTGGAACGGTTGGTGCCTCAGTTGCGCGCATTCTTGATGAGCGCATCTCTGACGCTAACCTGACATCCATCTTAGTTAGAGCTGGTAAAGAGCACGTTGACCCTCGGGCAACCTCTGATTTTGAAGCAATTCTGTCTGACCCTGCGCTCGATACAGTTGTTGAGTGCATGGGCGGCCTCACGCCAGCCTATGAATACATCAAAGCTGCGCTGACTGCTAAGAAAAATGTAGTCACCTCAAATAAAGCCGTGGTATCTGCTCATTTTGAGGAGTTTATGACACTTGCTGCTGAGGCGGGCGTCAACCTTAAGATCGAAGCATGCGTGTGCGGTGGCATTCCTTGGATTGCAGGAATTCAGAAAGTTCGTCGTATTGACGAGATTTCAGCGTTCTGGGGAATCATGAATGGAACCACCAACTACATTGTCTATTCCATGCTCAAAGATGGAACGGACTTTGCTGAGGTTCTGAGCAAGGCTCAGGAGCTGGGTTACGCCGAGCGAGACCCGTCAAGTGATATCGACGGCATTGATGTTCGCTCTAAGACTATGATTTCTGCATCTATCGCCTTCGACGTAATCTGCACAGACCAGATTCCTATGTCTGGTATCAGAAACTTAACTAAGCGCGATCTTGCCATGTTTGGCAGTCACGATATGACAATCAAGCTCTTTGGTCGCGGTGTATCTGACGGAACATCCTACGCTGTTGCTGTTGAGCCTGTTGTTGTCCCTCTCTCTACTATTGAGGCTAACGTTCCAACTAACTTTAACGTTGCAACTGCTGTGGGAAATACCATTGGAGAGCTCAAGTTTTATGGTCAAGGTGCTGGTGGCGATCCAACAGCAAACGCCGTCGTACAGGATATTATTGACTGTGCCACGGCCCCTGCTGGGGACCAGCAGACCTTCTCGTCAGGCCTTTCGTATAATCCTGAGCTACTTGTTTCCGATTACGTGTTTAGGACGCAGGCGGATGTCCCGGGCGGTACGTTCTGGGAGCCGGGTGCTCAGTTGGTTAAAAATCTAAGTGCCGAGAAGGCCCGTGAGCTTCTTACCAGCGCACTTTCGCAAGACCCTACAACCTTTATGGCTGCACTTGAAAAGAGGAATTAGAAATGATCAAAATTGCAAAATTTGGCGGCTCAAGTGTTGCTTCCGCAGAGCAGTTCAAAAAAGTTAAGGCTATTGTTGAGGCTGATCCTGATAGACGCTTTATTGTTTCGTCTGCAGCAGGAAAACGCCATTCAACCGACAACAAGATTACTGATCTTCTGCTGCTGGTAAATGCTCATATTGAGTATCACGTTGACTGTACCTCACTACTTGCAGACATTGAGGCACGTTTTGTGGAGATTGCTGATGAGCTGGGGGTTACGTGGCCTGTTGCTGAGGAGTTCCAGAAGTTTGCTACAAACATCAAGTCCTTCTCGCCAGAGTATGTGGTCAGTAGGGGTGAGTGGTTCACCTGCCAGTTGCTCGCCGAGTATCTGGGCCTGCCCTTTGTTGATGCTGCTGATGTTATGGTGTTCCACCACGACGGCACTATTGACATGGAGCGCACTGCTTCCAGGCTCAAAGAGGTAGTTGCTCGCAGCGGCGCATTTGTGTTGCCTGGCTTCTACGGCGCTACGGTGGATGGCGCAATTAAGCTGTTCCAGCGTGGTGGCGGCGATATTACTGGTGCTATTGTTGCTCGTTGCCTTGATGCGGATTTGTACGAGAACTGGACTGACGTCTCTGGCTTCCTTTCTGCGGATCCTCGCATTGTTCAGAATCCACGCGCCATTGGCCGCATTACTTTTGACGAGATGCGAGAGCTTTCCTACATGGGCGCTTCCGTTCTTCAGGAAGAGGCAATTTTCCCTGTTCGCGAGGCAAACATTCCAATTCAGATTAAGAATACCAACCGTCCAGAAGACACGGGCACGGTTATTCGTGAAACCGCGGATGGTGATACAAACGAGCACTTGATTACAGGTATTGCAGGCAAGAAAGACTTCTTGGCTATTCACGTTAAGAAGGCTCACATGTCCAACGAGGTTGGCGTCATCAGCCGCGCTCTCAATATTGTTGAGCGTTACGGCGTCTCTGTTGAACACATCCCAACAGGCGTTGATTCGTTTGGTATTGTGGTTAACGCTGCTGACGTAAAAGATACAGTCTATTCCATCATCAGCGATATTCGTCGAGAGATTGAGCCTGATGACATTACGATGGTAGACCGCCTGGCTCTTGTTTCTGTCGTTGGTCGCAACATGTCAAGGCGCTCCGGTACTTCGGGTAAGATCTTTGGTGCTCTGGGCAATGCGGGTGTTAACATTCGTATGATTACGCAGAGCTCGGAAGAGATTAGTATTATTGTAGGCGTCGATAATTCCGACTTTGATCGCACAATTGGCGTCATTTATAACGGATTTGTTCGTGACGAAATGGTTTCGAGGTAACTATGGCTTTTGATCCAAACGGTAAGGTCGTTGCAATTCTTGGTGCTACCGGCATTGTTGGTGCCCAGATGATGCAGTGCCTTGAAGAGCGTAATTTTCCTATCAAGGAGCTGGTGCTTCTGGCATCCGCTCGAAGTGCTGGTAAAACTATCGAGTTTGCTGGTCAGCAGATTGCCATTCGTGAGGCAACTCCCGAAGCATTTGAGGGCGTAGACATTGTTCTTGGTGCAGCTGGTGACGAGCAGGCAAAAGAGCTGCTCCCAGAGGCAGTTAAGCGCGGGTGCGTATGTGTTGACAACTCCCATGCATTCAGAATGGACCCAAACGTTCCGCTGGTAATCCCAGAGATTAATGCCGAGGATATCAAGAACCATAATGGCATTATTTCTAATCCAAACTGTGCAACCATTATTGGCTTGGTACCTCTGTATCCTCTACATAAGGCAGCAGGTGCAAAGCGTATTATTGCATCAACCTACCAGGCCGCATCAGGCGCTGGCCTTCCTGGCCTTACGAGTTTGAAGAATCAGATGGCTGACGTTGTTGCAGGTAGGGAAGTAACTGAGACGGCTCCTTTTGCATACCAGCTGGCAGTCAATCTGATTCCACAGATTGGCGGCTTTGACGAGGTTGGCTACACCTCTGAGGAAATGAAGATGCAAAACGAGGGCCGTAAGATCATGCATCTTCCTGATCTGCGCGTTAACTGCACCTGTGTTCGAGTTCCAACGATGCGCTCACACTCTGAGTCCATCACTGTTGAGTTTGAGCGCCCTTTGAGTCCAGATGAGGCTCGCGCAATTCTTGAGGATGCTCCAGGCATCAAAGTAGTGGACAACCCAGCAGAGCTTCAGTACCCAATGCCTCTTGATACTTCTGACCAGGATCTTATCTATGTTGGTCGCATCCGAGAGGATCTTTCTGCTGATAATGAGACCAACGCACTGACGTTCTTCTGCTGCGGCGACCAGATCAGAAAGGGCGCTGCTACTAACGCTGTCCAGATTGCAGAGTACCTGCTGTAACAGCTTGCGCGGCTGTACGTTGCACGCGCGTAACGTGTTACATGCGCGTATTATGCGACGCACGTTTGGTGTGCTACGCTCGCGCGCTGCATGTGTGTATTCGTCGCACACAAATGTAATTTCGTTGACTCAGTACCCGTTCGATTCTACTACGTGGAATCGAGCGGGTATTTTTTCGCTTGAACAGAATCTTTCTGAGATATAGCGCCGTTTGGCGACAAAATGGTAAAAAATGCGTTTAGTTGGGGTATACAGAAATGCTTGGTTTCTATGCAAGCCTTTTACCAGCAATTTTACGCGGACAAAATTGTGGAAATTAGTACAGAATTTCTGAGCTGGGAAAATGTAAGTGATAAAACTCCGTAGTTTAAAAATTAACCCCAACTAAACGGGATTTTTACCCAAAACAACACCCAAAGTTTGTCATATCAATTTTTTGATTAGTTTTTCTGCATATCAACCTTCTTTTATTCATAAATTCTCTGTAGTGGATCAATTTAGTGTCATTTTTTGTAAAAAAGTAGGCTGTCTTGTGTTTTGGTATATCCTGCGCTATTCGAATGCGCAATCTGTAGTTGTAATATAAAAAACTCGCTTAATCCATATCAAATAGAATAAGCGAGCTTTTTTAATTCGATGACACCCGCGCAAATCCACATCGAGTAGAATCGGACGGGCATCTTTATTAGCCATAATACCCAATTCTGTTTATTTAAGTCGCTGAAAAAGTAGCTTTTTTCATAGATAGCTGAGCAAATTGAAAAGCAAATGAAGGTTTACATATTGATGAGGTTATCTTTGTCGACAAAGATAACAATTTGCATAGATATTAAAAAAGACCCTGGTTCCCTATTCAGAGCGCCAAGGTCTTTTGTTTGGTCAACTTTACCATACGCCTGGCTCGTACAAGGGTAGTACATCGGTCTCCAAAACCGAAAATTAACGTTCGAATCGTTAGTCGGGTGCCAATTTTGTTGATTTAAGACACTTACAAAATCTATGCGATTTGAGATGACGGCAGATAAAGCATATTAAAAAATGCACCCACAAAAGTAAGTGCATTTTATTCACCAACAAACCCGACTCAGTCCAGCCGTTGGCTCGTCCTTTAATTAGAGAAGTGTATCTAATTTTGTTGATTTAAGCCACTGAAAAGTGGCTTTTTTCATATACGCAACCGTTGCGGAAAGGCGGTACTTATCTCGTAGCAAGGGTAATGCTACTCGTAAACGTCCGAGCGGACGGAACCTGTTGAAAGGAAAGAAATGGATTTGAGGGAACCTGTAACTACTCAAGAGCAGCTCGACAAGATCGTGAAAGAGAGACTTGAAAAAGAGTATGAAGACGTTCGCAAAAGCTGAAGTAGCGTTTGCCAAAAAGCCTTCTGTTCCAATCATTCCTGAATCGGGTATTTCAGCACAGGCTGGAAAACCATCCTTAATATGAAAAAGATAAAACCTTATAAGCTCGCTGTTATCAAGTCCCTCTCTATTTGGTCATATGTAAAGCTGATTTTACTGCATTAACTTTTAGATTGTTTCAATACGGTCAATTATGCCATCGTAAAGCTCGATTTGTACCTTTAGATTTATCGAGGTAAATCACCTATCTAAATAGTTAAAATTTTTATTCGAACAGGTATACGCTTTTTAAATTGTCTTGCAGAGAGGGTGCAAAAAGGGTGCACTTGTAAAAAAGTTTAACAAAAAAGGTAGACAGCAAGCCGTCTACCTTGGGTTTTTGGTGCCTCCTGCGCGATTCGAACGCGCGACCTGCGGTTTAGAAGACCGACGCTCTATCCAGCTGAGCTAAGGAGACATATAGCGTCGTTCATTATAGCAATAAGGATTGCAAATACGTCGTGCCATCAAAGATTTTCTTATCAGAAGAATGACAAAGGAAAAGAAAAGTAGCTACACTAAAAGCAGCTACACTGGTAATAGGCTTACGTGAATGGAGACAACATGTCTTACGATTTTGAATCTCGCGTTGATCGCGCTGGTACTGGTTCTAGAAAATGGAACGTCATGTATGACGTAAATCCAGATGTAGCTCCTGGTATTCCACCGTTTTCTGTTGCTGACATGGAATATCACACAGCTCCAGAGATTGTCGAGGGCCTCAAGGAATACATCAATGACGCAATCCTTGGCTATTCCCAGCCAACCAATCAGATGAAGCAGGCTGTGTGCAAGTGGATGAAGACACGTCACAACTGGGATGTAAAACCTGAGTGGCTGCTCAACTCTTCTGGCGTGGTACCTGCGCTTTTTGCATCTGTCGCCGAGTTTACCAAGCCTGACGAGGGCGTAATTCTGTTTACCCCTGTCTACCACCCGTTTTACATGGCGGTTGAGGAGAATAACCGTGCACTTGTAGAGTGTCCGCTTATCCTCTCAGAGGGACCGCACTACGACATTGACTTTGACCTGCTTGAGAAACTTGCCGCAGAGCCAAAGAACACCATGGTCATCCTGTGCTCGCCACACAATCCAAGTGGTCGCGTGTGGACCAAAGAAGAGCTCACGCGCATCGCAGAGATTGCGGTCAAGCACAACCTCATCGTGGTCGCTGACGAGATTCACCACGACCTCATCATGCCAGGCTCTACGCATACCGTCTTTGAGACGCTCTCGGATGAGGTGGCCGTGCGCACCATTACCTGCACCTCTGCTTCAAAGAGTTTCAACCTTGCCGGCACACAGTTCAGCAACATCATTGTGAGCAATCCAGAACTGCGCAGCTGCCTCGAGAAGCGCCTGCAGGCACGAGAAACCACCTCGTGCAATCCAATCAGTTTCAAGGCGTGCGAGCTGGCTTACAGCAAGGGTGGGGCATGGCTGGATGCATGTATTGAGGCAATCGACGCTAATCAGAAGCTAGTCCTGGACTTCTTCGCCACCAAACACCCTCGGGTGAAGCTTGCACCAATCACGGGAACCTACCTCCAGTGGCTTGACTTCAGGGACCTTGGTCTTACTCCAGAAGAGCTCGACCACCTGTTGCAGTTTGAGGCCCAGATTTTCTTCACTGACGGCGTCTTCTTTGGCGAGGCCGCTCAGGGCTTCAAGCGTTGGAATTTGGCAGCCCCTCGTGTCGAGATTGAAGAAGCGCTGGATCGCCTGGATACAGCACTTACGGCTCACGGTTTCTAGACACAGTCTGCGGCTTCAAGCGGATTGTTTGCGGTTTCTTGACACCGCACCACTGCCATACCGCCATATACCTGCTCGTATAGTGCATGAAATCACCTGCGGAGAAGCTCGTTCTTCTCCGCATTTTGTTTGGCGAGAAACCCGTTGCACCGGCAGATTTCTAAGAAAATCAAAAAAGAGTTTGAAAAATCTGCGTTTCTCGCTTGCATCTTTTTCTGATTCTGTAATAATGATTTAGCTGCGTTTCATGAGGTGGCCAAATGGTGGGAGTAGCTCAGTTGGCAGAGCGACGGACTGTGGCTCCGTAGGTCGAGGGTTCGAGCCCCTTTTCCCACCCCATTCGAAACGTTAATTGGATCGTTAGCTCAGCTGGTAGAGCAGGGGACTCTTAATCCCAAGGTCCAGGGTTCGAACCCCTGACGATCCACCATTTGAATTTCAAACCCCGGCTTGCGTCGGGGTTTTATTTTTTTGTGAGTCGCTAGTTTCTAATTGTTTGTTGTGAGTGATTGCGTCATACTGAAGTCTCCATGATTTTATTGTAGTTCGGAGGACTCGCCGTGATTTACACAATGACGCTTAATCCCGCGCTTGACTATGTCATGCATCCAAACACATTGGACATGGGCTTTACTAACCGTTCTTCATCAGAAGAGTTGCACTGCGGCGGTAATGGTATTAACGTCTCCACGCTCTTAAAAGAGCTTGATAAGGTCACCGTTGCTATGGGCATTGTCGGTGGCTTTACTGGTGAATACCTGCTGAGTGATCTTCAGCGTCAGGGCATTCCAAGTAACTTCGTCAAGCTGGATTCAGGCTTTACCCGCATTAACGTCAAGCTTAACGGCATTGTTATGACCATGGTCAACGGCAACGGCCCACGCATTCCAGAGAAGAAGGTTGATGAGCTGCTGGAGCGCATGGATGTTGTTGGCGCAGGTGACACCCTGGTTCTTACCGGTTCTATTCCAAGCTCGCTTCCAGAGGATATCTACACTCGCCTTATGGCTCAGCTTGCTGGTCGCGGTATTCAGTTTGTTGTTGACGCTCCTGGTCAGCTGCTTATGGAAGCTATCAAGGCTCAGCCATTCTTGATTAAGCCAAACAACCATGAGGTTGGCCGTATCTTTGGTGCTAATCCAGAGACTCCAGAAGAGTGCATTCCATTTGCAAAGAAGCTCCAGGACGGTGGCGCTCGCAACGTTATCGTTTCTTGCGGCGGTGCAGGTTCGCTGCTCCTGGACGAGTACGGTACTGAGCACATTGTCCCAACTGCAAAGATTCGCCTTGTTAACGCAACTGGCGCTGGTGACTCCATGGTTGCAGGCTTTTTGGCAAAGACCACCGCTGGCTACGATTACGACACTGCGCTTATCTACGCTTCTGCTTGCGGTACGGCAACTGCAGCAAGCCGAGGAATCGCAAAGCGCGCAACCATCGATCGTGTTGTCACTGCTCTCTACAAGAAGATGGGTCGAGAAATGCCTGCTTCTATCGCAGAAGAGATTCAGCTTGCTCGCAAGAAAGAGGAGAGTCGCGAGGGTAAGTCTTCTTGGCTTGCAGATTCTGAGTAGTAATCGCAGCTAGAACACGTAGTTCTTTTGGCGAGAAACCCTCAGATGGTGCACTTTCGCCGCGCAAGAAATACTGAGCGCTTTTACTGTTGTGAACGTACAAACACTTGGCAAGAAGGATTTTCTCGCCAAGTGTTTTTTATTGAAATTTATTTAAAGATACTCACAACGTAACAGGTCAAAAAAATGTTACCCTGTAAAAAGACAGGTTTGTTTCTGCGACTGTTGTCCTATGTGGACAGGCTTTGCAGAACGTTATACACCGCTTCGCGGACAATGATAGGAGCAAGTATGTTTGAGGGAGTCAATGCGTCCAATGGAATCGGCATCGGTACTGCTCAGGTTGCCGTAGATCCAGACCTTACTTTTACTCCACACACTGTTGAAGATACAGCTGCAGAGAAAGTTCGTTACGCAGAGGCTGTAACTAAGTTCATCGCACAGACTAATGCGCAGATTGAGCGCATGACTAAGACGGTGGGCGAGGAAGCTGCTGCAATTATGGGTGCTCACATTGAGTTTGCAGAGGATGAGGGCATCAAAGAGGCTGTTAACGGCGCAATTGACGGTGGTACCTGCGTTGAGCAGGCTGTAAGTGACGCATACGACATGTACTACAACATGTTCCTTGGTATGGAGGATGAGCTCTTCCGTGAGCGTGCTGCAGACGTTGCTGACGTAAAGACCGGTCTTCTCGCTGACTTACTTGGTAAAGAGGTTGTTGACCTCTCCACGCTCCCAGAAAACTCCGTTATTGTTTGCCGCGAGTTGACTCCTTCAATGACTGCAGACATCGATAAGGAGCACGTTGCAGGTATTGTTACCGAGACTGGTGGACGTACTTCTCACTCCGCAATCATTGCGCGCGCTCTTGAGATTCCTGCAGTTCTCTCTGTTCCAAACATCACTTCTGAGGTTGCAACTGGTAACGCCATTGTTGTCGATGGCACCAACGGCAAGGTTGTTGTCAATCCTTCCGAGGCTGAGCTTGCTGAGTACAAGACTCAGGCTGAGGCTTATGCTGCAGAGAAGGCCGCTCTTGAGGCTTATCGTGGCAAGGAGACCGTAACTGCTGACGGCATCAAGGTTCTGCTTGTTGCTAATATCGGCAACCCAGATGACGCTAACGGCGCAGTTGACGCTGACGCTGAGGGCATTGGTCTTTTCCGTTCTGAGTTCCTGTTCATGGACGCAAAGGAGCTTCCAAGCGAGGAAGAGCAGTTTGCTGCTTACCAGAAGGTTGCTCTGCGCATGAAGGATAAGCCTGTCATCATCCGCACCCTTGATGTTGGTGGCGATAAGGAGATTCCTTACCTCAACATGAAGACTGAGGAGAACCCATTCATGGGCTTCCGCGCTATCCGTTACTGCCTCAACAATGCTGAACAGTACAAGGTTCAGCTCCGCGCTCTTCTCCGTGCATCCGCATTTGGCGATATCAAGATTATGCTTCCTCTTGTTACTACTGTTGACGAGGTTCGTGAGGCTAAGGCTCTTGTTGAGGAGTGCAAGCGTGAGCTTGACGCTGAGGGCGTAGCTTACAACAAGGACATTGAGGTCGGCACCATGATCGAGACCCCATCTGCATCTCTGATTGCAGATAAGCTGGCTCGTGAGTGCGACTTCTTCTCCATTGGTACCAACGACCTCATCGGTTACACCATGTGTGCTGACCGCGGCAATGATCGCGTTGCCTACCTCTATGAGGTCTACCAGCCATCCGTCCTCCGTTCCCTCAAATTCCTCATCGGCGAGGGCAACAAGGAGAAGATCATGGTTGGCATGTGCGGCGAGGCAGCTGCAGATCCACTGCTCATTCCAGTTCTGCTTTCTTTTGGCCTGGACGAGTTCTCCGTTTCTGCACCATCTGTCCTGCGCACTCGCAAGACCATTGCAGCTTGGACAAAGGCTGAGGCAGATGAGCTCACCGCTCGCGTCATGGAGCTTGATACCGCAGCTGAGGTTAAGGCTTTGCTTGAGCGCGAAGCTCGCTAAGCCTAGTTCACTTCATACAAATTCAGGGGCATCTGCGCTGGCAGGTGCCCCTGTTTCTTTGTGCAATAAACCATCTGGCGAGAAGATCGGTCTTCTCGCACCACTCACGCCGTGTGAGGTGCTGTGCTAGGGAACAATCACAGAAAGCGCAGCTGGGATGACCTCAACCACAAATTGCTCTGCAAAAGGAAGCTCTTCTCCGTCTACCTGGACGGGAACTGGTTTGTGGAAGGTTACAACAGCTTTCTTGAGATGGCGCTCTACCATAATGCGAGAGTTAACGTGCTTTCCAGCTTTTGCCAGGCCAAATAAGGCTAGCAGGTGGGGGATATTGGGCACTTTGGTGTTGTAGCAGACAGTGAGAAGACCGTCGTCAGGTAGGGCGTGTGGGCAGACCTTAAAGCCACCACCGTAAGTGGGGCCAATTTGGAACGCCATGATAAGAGCTTGAAGCTCAATGTCCTTCTCGCCATCAAATGAGACGGTGCAAGGGTAACCCTTGCTACCTGCAGCCATAAACTTGAGACCCGAGGTAAAGAAGAGTGCCTCGCCCTCGGTAGATGAGTTGTTGGCGCGGCGCTTGGTAGTATCAGCCGCAATAGCGGCATCAAGTCCAAACGACATGGTCTCCATGAAGTAGACATCGTTGATGCGACCAATCTCTAGCTGCTTAACCTTGCCGCGAACAAGCTGTGCAAATGCAGCTTCTGGATCGTTGATTTTCATACCCAGCGTGCGCGCATAATCGTTACCGGAGCCCATAGGGATGACGCCAAGCGCTGGGCGCACCTCTGGCGATAAGGTCATAAGTCCGTTGACCACTTCATGGATGACACCATCTCCGCCAAGCGCAACGACCGTGTCAAAGCCTGTTGACGCTGCAGCCATATCGCGAGCGTCACCCATAGCGGTAGTAAGTTTGAGCTCGTAGCCGTCAGTTGCTGCTGAATAGCTGGTCAAAAAGTTGCGGGCAAATTCTGCACCAGCGGCACCTTTGCCACTGTGAGCAGCGGGATTGGCTATGATAAGTGTGCGACCAAGAGGGGAGTGAGACATTTTGCACCATTTCTACAAACGCTGCCGTTGAGGGCGCCGATATTAAATAGTCTTGTCACCACATATACAAACAAAATAGTGGAGAAAACAGTTCAACAACGTTTCAAGTTTAAACGGCTTTGTCTGTCTGTGCTAGGATAAACCATACAGAAATCGGTAGAAAAGGATAGCTTGTGAGCGAGTCTTCAACACAAACTAATAATGCACAGGATGCAGGCATAGTTTCTGCAAATACCACTGGAGCAAGTACAAGTCTTGTAGCTGTTTCTGCTCGAGATGCATGGTATCCAACACACAAGCGTGACCAGTTCATTTTGCGTCAGCTGGTAAGTAAAGACTTTAAGCTCAAATATCGTCGCAGCATCTTGGGTGTTGTGTGGTCAGTTCTAAATCCGCTTTTGATGATGACTGTTATGGCTGTTGTCTTTTCTACTTTTTTGGGCAACCGTGCTGAGGATGTTGTGAACTACCCTCTGTATCTTATTTTGGGTAATACAGCGTTTCAGCTAATGAACGATGCTACTACCATGGGAATGCGTTCAATTATTGATGCCTCAAGCTTGCTTAAAAAGGTTCGCATCAATCGTGTTGTTTTTCCTGTTCAGAAAGTACTTTTTGCAGTTGTAAACTATCTTTTTTCGCTCATTGCTGTTGGCATTGTTATGCTGGTCTTCCAGATTCCATTGACTATTTACGCGCTGCTAACCCCTGTTGCTTTGTTGCTCCTGACATGTTTTTGCATTGGTCTTGCAATGCTTCTCTCGACCCTTGCGGTCTTCTTCAGGGACGTTATCCACTTGTGGAGCGTTGTGACCACTGCTTGGATGTACGGAACTCCGCTGTTCTACTCAGTGAATATCATGTCGCCTTGGATGCTGCAGGTTATGCGTTTTAATCCCATGTTCCACTTTGTAACGTTTATTAGAGACTGTCTTCTTTTCCAGCAGTTTCCTGCAACAAGCACCATTTTAGGTTGCCTTGTTTCTGCAGTTCTTGCCCTCATAATTGGCTATACCGTCTTCCACAAACTAGAGAAGAAGTTTATTCTCCATATTTAGCGTTGAGTTATCTTTTTGAAATAACCTTATAGCAGAACGTTTCTGGATGACTACGAGTTTGCGTAAAGCCAAACATAACGCCCTTTGAGTTAAAAGAATGACTTTCTATTACCGCAACGCAATTAAAAGATCCAAGCTCTAAATGTCGATAGTCTTCTTCAGTTGCCAACTCAACACTTATAGTTCTTTTACTCTTTTGAATTTTCATATGGAGTACGTTCTCTAGGTAAGCAAAAATAGATGTTGCTGCATCCTCGGGGGTTAAGTCTTTTACGGCAGACGACAAAAGGTAGTCGTTGTCTATTTGACGAGAAGATCCATTTAGTTTGCGGATTCGAACTATATGTAAAAGTTCTTCTCCTATCTTAAAACCAGTTTGATGAGAGATGTCGTCTGTACACGGTATATGTTCAAAGACAATGACATTTGTATCAGGTACAAGATGATTTCTCTGGGCATATTCTTGAAAAGATTCAAGTCCTTCTAACGAGCCAATAACCTCACTTGGTTTTTTCTGCCAAATAACGCGTACACCTCTACCATGAATTGGTTGAAGAAACGCTTCGTCTGATAACAGCGCAAGTGCTCTTCGAACAGTATTTCTGGAGCAGGAATATGTTCTGGTGAGCTCCATTTCAGTAGGTAAATAGGACTCATATACGTATGTTCCATCTAAAATTTTATTTTTCAAATCCTGATAAATCGTATCAAATCGTACCCTGGGCATTTTTATCCTTAACAAGCTGCTGGAGGTCAGAGTTGTGTGTTCAAATTACTCTTGAGTAGATAATAGCTTTATAAAATTGAAACGAACATAAAATGACCTCTTTCATACCATTTACCGACAATTTCATACCGCTCAGAAGCAAGTTGTTTAAACAACTCAGTATTACAAATATACTTTTTTTAAAGACATAAGCAAAATTGTTTTGAACGTGTATCAAAGCATAGCTTATGAAAATCATGAGAAGGGGGCGTCATCCTAGCAAAGAGTTAGGAACGTTCTCTAAGGAGGAATCTTATGTCCGGTATCAATCGTAGACAGTTTGTCACCTTAAGTGCATCAGCTCTTTGTTCGCTGGGTCTTGTCGCTTGTGGAGGAAATAATCCTTCAAAGCAGGGGGAATCTGATTCAGCAAAAGGTTCAGTTTATTTTCTAAACTTCAAGCCTGAGGCTG
>CAUUGK010000007.1:0-29168 GCA_963544765.1 uncultured Atopobiaceae bacterium | reverse complement strand
GTTGCTATTCTTGCAGCTACTGGACAGATTCCTCAAGAGATTGTGCATAACAGGCTGTTTGTGGGAGAACTCTCATTAAACGGAAAGATCTCTTCCGTCAGAGGTATGGCAGCGTATGCAATGCTTGCTAAGAAGCTAGGGATGAAGCTCATTTCTTCTTCAGATTGCAATTTGTTTGGCTCTGACTGGAATCATGTTATTGGAATCCAATCGCTGCTAAATTTGAGCTTAAGAGATCCATCATTTTGTAAGCCTTTAACTCAGCGCCAGCACAAACTAGAAAACACGACTCTAAACGATAGCTTAGATTTTGAAGAGGTTATCGATCAAGAGCTAGTCAAAAGAGCAATCATAATCGCAGCTACAGGAAACCTGGGGATGCTTATGATTGGCCCGCCAGGTGCAGGTAAAACAATGCTTGCTAAAAGAATTCCAACTATCCTTCCAGAGCTCTCTAAAGAAGAGCGCGATGAGGTATTGCTCATACATTCTGTAGCAGGGTGTGAAACAGATTCTATTCAAGCAGGTGTACGGCCCTTTAGGTCCCCTCATCATTCAGCTTCTGTAGCAGGCATGATTGGAGGTGGCAGACCTGTCATCCCAGGCGAAATTTCTCTTGCCCATAAAGGCGTGCTCTTTTTAGATGAGCTGCCCGAGTTTGCTTCTAATACGCTGCAGGTTTTACGTCAGCCAATCGAAGATGGATATGTACGTCTTGCGCGAGTGGATGGTATCTATAAGTTTCCTTCTCAGTTTCAGCTCATCGCTGCAGCTAATCCCTGTCCCTGCGGATACTTTGGAGATAAAACTCACACCTGCAAGTGCTCTCCAGGAAAGATTTCTACGTATCAATCAAAAATTGGAGGTCCTTTAATGGATCGAATAGATATTGTGTGTGATGTAGCTCGACCTTCTTCTGATCGAGTAATTCAAGGTGAGCTAGGACTCACTTCAGCAGGTATGCGCTCGCTTGTTGTCTCTGGCAGAGACTTTGCTTCTTGGCGAGAAACCCGCGTAGTAGATGGCACTTCTCGCCAAAAGTACGTGGAGAGCTTTGATGAATCGGCATTGCAGCTGCTACATAGATTTGCTCGTGGACTTCATTTAGGAGGTAGAGCAATAACGCGTACCTGCAGAGTTGCAAGGACTATCGCAGATATTGCTCACCATGAAAAAGTGACAAAAGACGACGTATCTGAGGCGGTTGCCTATAGGTCTCGTTCTTTGGAGTAGCAGTGGAGAGATGGGAGATTTCATCAGAAGATGAGGACTATCCAAAAGAATTGCTGCTGCTTAACCATCCGCCTGAAATTATCTATGGAATGGGGGATAGAAGCGTTTTGCAACAACCTTGTATGTCTGTAATTGGGGCTCGTAGGGCCACCCCATATGGCATGGCAATTGCAGAAATGGCTGGCAGATGCGCCGCTGATAACAATATTTTGGTGGTATCTGGCGGAGCTCTTGGCTGCGATTATATGGCGGGTATGGCTTCTCTTAATGCTGGTGGAAAGACTGTTGTTGTGGCAGGCTGTGGTGCAGACGTGACCTACCCAACTACCTCTGCAGAGCTTTTTGAAGCAGCGCGAGAAGGAAGGGGAGCAGTCATTTCTCTAGACAGGTGGGGAACGCCTCCTAGACGTTATGCTTTTCCTAGAAGAAATGCGGTTATTGCGGCATTAGGTAAAGTACTCTTGGTAACGGAAGCGGGGCTTTGCTCAGGCACCATGAGTACTGCTGAGTTTGCTAACTCTCTTGGTAAAACTATTTATGCAATACCCGGGTCTATCTTTTCTCCTGCTTCTGCTGGTACGAATAGACTCATCTCTGAAGGGGCTCAAATTATTCCTGATGAGACATCGTTGGGCATTGCAATTTCATTAGATTTTGATTGCCTAGTTCAGGAACAATTGAAGCAAGATAAGAAGCTAACACCACTTTTATCTGCACTTATTGCTTCTCCTTCAAGACCAGAAGAGCTTGCATGGAGGCTATCAGAAAACGTACTTACCGTGTTAAATTCTCTTACTGATTATGAAGCTCGTGGAATGGTAAAAAGATTACCGGATGGAAGGTATACTCCTTCTAAAGAGTTTTATTTGGATTCGTAGTGTGTGATAGGTGAACAATGACACAAAAAGTTACTGTAGTTGGCGCTGGTTTAGCTGGAAGCGAATGTGCTTTACAGCTTGCTTCACGTGGTGTTTCTGTAGAGCTCATTGAGCAGCGCCCTGTTGTTTCTTCTCCAGCACACCACACAGATATGTTTGCTGAGCTGGTCTGTTCCAACTCTCTGAAGTCCACTAAGGAAGATTCTGCAGCTGGAATTTTAAAGTCTGAGCTTAAAAAGATGGGTAGTTTTCTGCTCCGTATAGCAGAAGAAAACTCTGTTCCCGCAGGCGGCGCTCTTGCGGTTAATAGAGAAGATTTTTCAAAGGCTGTTACTGAGCAGATCAGAAATCATCCAAACATCTCGGTAACTCATGCAGAGGTCACGGAGTTATCTGATGAGTCAACAGTTATTGCTGCAGGACCACTGTGCTCAGATAGCTTGTACGAAGCAATTTCTAAGCGTGTTGGAACTAACAGAATGTCGTTTTTTGATGCAGCAGCGCCTATTGTGTCTTATGAATCAATTGACCATTCAATTGCCTTCTCTCAATCTCGTTATGAGGACTTGGGAATTGGCGATTACCTCAATTGCCCCATGAATAAAGAGGAATATGACACATTTGTTGATGAGTTACTTGCTGCTAAACGTGTTATTGGCCACGATTTTGAGCAGTCTGATTTGTTCCAAGCTTGTCAGCCTATTGAGGAAGTGGCAAGAACAGGACATGATTCCATTAGATTTGGCGCTTTAAAGCCAGTAGGACTAATTGATCCTAGAACGGGTAAACGTCCCTGGGCAGCAGTTCAGCTTCGTGCAGAAAATGCAGCCAAGACAGCATTTAATCTGGTTGGTTTTCAGACAAATCTTACCTGGGGAGAGCAAAAACGCGTATTTACCCTCATCCCAGGGTTGGAAAACGCTGAGTTTGTTCGCTACGGCGTCATGCACAGAAACTCTTTTGTTGACTCTCCTCATGCGCTTGATGGTTCGTTTGGAATTCCGGGAACTTTTACTATTCTTGCAGGTCAAATTACGGGTACAGAAGGCTATGTTGAGGCTATAGCATCTGGATTGCTTGCTGCACTCAACATGTATGCTCGTCTGTTGGGCAAAGAGGAAGTTAGGCTTCCTTTGACCACTTCGTTTGGCTCTCTTGTGGGTTATGCAACAAACCCAAACACCAAAGATTACCAGCCCATGCATGTTAACTTTGGAATTTTTGAGCCACTGGATGAGCATGTAAAAAGAAAAGACGAGCGACGTCAGAAGATGGCAGAGCGCGCTCATAATGACTTTGATGACTACATCTCTTCTCGTCAGGAACTTTTTGATTGCATGAAGTGTGATTAACGTGGCTATTTCAAAAGAGCAGGGTAGTCACGTTGAACAATTTATTGAGTACCTAAGTAAGGTCAGGAATCTCTCCGAGAATACCCTAAGGTCATATCAGACTGATCTTTTGGCATTTGAGCAGTGGTGTAGCAGGGAAGGGGTTGCGATAACTCGGGTTGATCACAGAAGCCTTCGCTTGTATTTGGCCTACCTCAAACAAGCACAATATTCAGCTAAAACGCTTAACAGACACCTGTCTGCGTTGCGTGGTTTTTACAAATGGATGCAGCGAGAAAAGCTGATTGCTACAGATCCTACTCTTGCGCTCAGCAATCCTCGAGCACCACGAAATCTTCCACATACTATGACTGATTCCGATGTAAATAGGCTTTTAGAATCATGTGATGTTTCAACCGCGGTAGGGCTTAGAGATAGAGCATTTCTTGAGTTTTTGTATGCAACAGGAGCTCGTATTTCTGAGGTAGCATCACTTACGCTCGATCAGGTTGATTTACAAAATGGAATAGTACGTCTCTTTGGTAAAGGCTCTAAAGAGCGAATTGTTCCTCTCTATGAGTCTGCTATCGAGTGGCTTAAAAAATACCTAAGTTCTTCTCGACCCACGCTTTTGTTGAAAGACAAAGCGGGTCGCGCTCATCCGGCTCTTTTTATTTCCGTAAGAGGAAATACTATGAGCGCGGATTCTTTGCGCAAGGTTTTTTCGTCGTATCTAACGGCTGCAGGGCTAGACAGCTCACTCTCTCCACACGCTATGAGACATACATACGCCACAGAACTTCTTGGTGGTGGAGCGGATCTTCGTGTTGTGCAAGAACTTTTAGGTCATGAATCACTTTCAACTACACAGGTGTATACGCATTTGTCAGTTGACAGGCTCAAAGAAGCAGCAAAAGCAGCTCATCCAAGATCAAAATAAGCTGAGCGTTGTTGCGAAATATCTTGCGCAAAGAAGTTTGATGCATTTACGCAGTATTTGTAGAGGTTATGGTCTAAATTCTTTATAGACGTAGCCCTTGTTTTCCTGCTATACTTTCAAAAGTTGTGTAGAAGCACAACATGCTGTTACCAAACAGCACAAAATCGCACGTACGACTACTTGTTTGCCGTGGTGCCTAACGCTAAGCCAGGTGTTGGGTGGTTTTAACAAGGCTTGAACTCGTACGGAGGAACAACCAATGGAGGTAAAAATGGCTGCAAAGATTACTATTCAGACTCTTCTGGATGCTGGTTGCCACTATGGTCACCAGACTCGTCGTTGGAACCCTAAGATGAAGCCATACATCTTTGGTGAGCGCAACGGCATTTACATTCTTGACCTTAAGCAGACCATGCTTGGCGCAGACGCTGCTTACACTTTCCTAAAGAATGTTGCATCTAAGGGTGGCCGCGTTCTCTTCGTCGGCACCAAGAAGCAGGCTCAGGAGCCAATCGCTACTGAGGCAGCTCGTGCAAATATGCCTTACATCAACCAGCGTTGGCTTGGCGGTATGCTCACCAACTTTGTCACCATGCGTTCCCGCATTAAGCGCCTTGAGGAGCTTGAGGCAATGGTAGAGGATGGCCGTATGGCAACTCTTCCTAAGAAAGAGCAGGCTCTTAAGAACAAGGAGCTTCTGAAGCTTCAGCTTAACCTCGGTGGCGTCCGTGATATGACTTCTCTTCCACAGGCTCTCTTTGTTGTTGATTCCAAGCGTGAAGAGAACGCAATCCGTGAGGCAAACCGTCTTCACATTCCAGTTGTCTCCCTGCTTGACACCAACTCTGATCCAGATGTTGTTGATTACGGCATTCCTGCAAATGACGATGCTATTCGTTCCATTTCTCTTATGTGCCAGCTTGCTGCAGACGCAATTCTTGCAGGTAGCGGCAAGGAGCAGATTTCTGCTGAAGAGATGGGCGCTGAGTCCGAGACCCCAGCTGCTGAGTAACTCTTAGCAACGGGTCAAATAATTTAGTTATTCAGTAGATTTTTGGGAGGAAAACATGGCAGAGATTACCGCAGCACTTGTTAAGCAGCTTCGTGATATGACCAGCTCTCCTATGATGGAGTGCAAGAAGGCACTCGTCGAGGCTGAGGGCGATATTGAGAAGGCAGTAGACATCCTTCGTACTATGGGCGTTGCTAAGGCAGTTAAGCGTGCTGGCCGTGACACCAACGAGGGCACCATTGCTACTTTCATCAGCCCAGACGGCAAGACTGGCGCAATCCTCGAGCTCTCCTGTGAGACAGACTTTGTTGGTACAAACCCACAGTTCACCGGCTTTGCTGGCGATCTTGCTTCAGTTGTCGTTGAGAGCAACCCAGCTGACCTTGAGGAGCTCAAGGCTGCTAAGCTTGGCGACGAGACTGTTGACGAGGCAATCACCGATAAGATCCACAACATCGGCGAGAACATGCGTGTTCTTCGTTTCCAGCGTGTTGAGGCTGCAAACGGCGCTCTTGCTAGCTACATCCACCTTGGTGGCAAGCTTGCTGACATTGTTACCTTTGAGTTCAACAAGCCAGAAACCGCTGAGTCTCAGGACTTCAAGAATTTTGCACATGACGTTGCAATGCAGGTAGCTGCAGCTGCTCCAGTTGCTGCTCGCCGTGAGGATGTTCCACAGGACATCGTTGATCACGAGCTCTCCATTTATAAGGCACAGGCAGCTGAGTCTGGCAAGCCTGAGGCTATTCAGGAGAAGATGGCTTATGGTCGTCTCGAGAAGTACTACAAGGAGTATGTCCTTACTGAGCAGGCATTTGTTAAGGACCCAGATATGACCATTTCTGAGTACGCAAAGCTGCTCTCCAAGAAGGTTGACGACGAGGTTAAGATTGTCAGCTTCGTGCGTTTTGCTTTTGGTGAAGAGTAAGACTTTTTACTTCAATTATTTTGAGCCGGTTGTCTTCAACCGGCTCTTTTTTTAACGTGATTCCTGCAAAACTTATGGTGTCGTTTGTTAAAATTGTTACAACTATGGCAAACGGAGAGAGCGAGGAAGCTTTGTCTTCAGCTAAATACAAAAGAGTACTTTTAAAGCTTTCTGGTGAAGCGTTGATGGGTGAGCAATCCTTTGGTATTGACCCTTCAATTCCAGAAATGCTTGCTAAAGAAATTAAGCCTGTTTGGGAGTCTGGCGTTCAGGTTGCCATTGTTGTTGGCGGCGGAAACATCTTTAGAGGCGTTTCTCAGGCAGCTGCTGGCATGGATCGTGCCCAGGGCGATAATATGGGCATGCTTGCAACAGTAATCAACGCTCTCTCACTTCAGGATTGTTTTGAGCGCAATGGCATGGATTGCCGTGTTATGAGTGCAATTTCCATGGCTCAGGTTGCAGAGCCTTATATTCGCCGTCGTGCTATTAGGCACCTTGAGAAAGGCCGTATTGTCATCTTTGCTGCAGGTACCGGTAACCCTTACTTCACCACTGATACTGCTGCAGCTCTTCGCGCTTGCGAGATTGGCGCAGAGGCTCTAATGAAGGCAACAAAGGTAGATGGTATTTACGACTGCGATCCAGTTACTCATGCAGATGCAGTTAAGTTTGACACTGTCACCTACAAAGATGTTCTCGCCAAAGAACTTAAGGTTATGGACGCTGCAGCAATTGCGCTGTGCAAAGACAATAAGATGCCAATTCTTGTATTTGACATGCAGTCTGAAGGCGTTTTCATGAAGGCAATTTCCGGAGAAGAAGTCGGTACTACTGTCGTTGAGGAGGACTAATGAGCGTTCATTCTGATAAAGCTAAGCAGTCTATGGAGAAGTGCATCGAGGCACTTAAGAATAACTTTGGTCGTGTTCGTACTGGTCGCGCAAATCCACATGCGCTTGATCACATCAAGGTAGACTACTATGGTCAGCCAACCCCAATTTCTCAGCTTGCAGCTATCAAGGTTCCTGAGGCATCCATGCTGCTTGTTGAGCCATGGGATAAGACTGCTCTAAAGAGCATTGAGAAGGCCATTGAGACTTCTGACCTTGGTATTACTCCATCTAATGATGGCTCTGCTATCAGGCTTCCTTTCCCAATGCCAACCGAGGAGCGCCGTCGTGAGCTTGCTAAAGAGTGCTCTCAGATTGCTGAGGAAGCTCGCGTAGCTGTTCGTAATGTCCGTCGTGACGTTAATGGCAAGATTGAGCGCGATGAGGAACTGTCTGAGGACGATCAGAAGCGCGAGAAGAACGGTATTCAGAAGCTGACTGATACCTATATTGCACAGATTGAGTCTCTTCTTAAGACCAAGACTTCAGAAATCATGGAGATTTAAGTGCAGTTTGATACAAACAAGCTCATCCAGTATTTCTCTGACGCACCAAAAGATATCAGTCTCTCTGATATCAATTTAGAAACTATTCCGTCTCACGTTTCCATCATTATGGATGGAAACGGTAGATGGGCTACGGCTCGCGGACTTGATAGAACCGAAGGTCATAAGGCCGGCGTTCTTTCTTTGCGCGAGGCTGTTACTACTAGCGTGCGCCTTGGATTGGACGTTTTGTCAGTTTATGCGTTCTCCACAGAAAACTGGAAACGTCCTCAGCGTGAGGTTGACTTGCTCATGCGTCTTTTTGCAGAGACGCTTCTTAAAGAACTCCCACTGTTCCACCAAGAAAACGTTAAGCTGCGCTTCTTTGGTGACCTTGAGGCCTTGCCAGAGAAGACCCGCAAGACCTTCCAGCGCGGACTTGATGAGACTGCGCAAAACACTGGTATGACGTTTGCACTGGCTGTTAACTATGGCTCTCGTGCAGAGCTAACCAGGGCAGCTGTTCTTCTCGCTCATCAAATTGCTGAGGGCACCGTGTCCGCTGACTCGGTGACTCCAGCAGATTTTGAGAAGAACCTCTATACGGCAGGTCTTCCTGATCCAGACCTTTTGATTCGCACGTCAGGAGAGCTGAGGCTTTCTAACTATTTGCTATGGCAGCTGGCTTACTCGGAGCTGTATGTTACGCAAACTTACTGGCCTGACTTCTCTAAGTGGGATTTTTTGCGCGCCATTAAGGACTATCAGAGTCGCGAGAGGCGATTCGGAGGAGTGAAATAGTGGTGGACAATACGCGCGATTCCAAAAAGCCTACTTCCAGGACTGATGCTGATTCTCAGTTAACTCCTGAAGAAACAGGTAGTGTTGGAATTGATAGACAGATTGAAAAGCTGGAGATTCGTCGCTCACTTAAAGAGTTGCAACGAGCCGCTGGTAACCTTATGGGTCAGCGAGTCCGTGGCGTCACCGAAAAGCTTTTGACCAGAACTCTGTCTGGCGTAGTCTATGCAGCTATTGTGCTTGCTGCTCTGTTTGTGGGAAAAGAAGCCACCATTGTTTTGATTGCTGGTATGGGATGGCTGTGCTGCTCTGAGTTCTTCCACATTTGTCGCATGGGCGGACGCATGCCAAACGAGCCTCTTGGCCTTGTTTTCTCGCTTATTTTCCCCATAATTGCGTATTTTGGCCACGTCTTTCCGCTGGCATTTTCCCTGCTTTTGATTATCCTTTGTGGTCTTTGGTATGTCTTTACTCCGCGCGCAAACCTTGCAGACGTGGCGGTTACGGCTTTTGGACCTCTGTATACATCGCTCTCACTTTCAACGGTGGTACTGCTAAGGTCAACTGAGCCTAGTTTTTCTATTCCTTGGATTACGCTAGCCGTCATGCTCTCTGTTTGGGCTAACGATTCTTTTGCGTATTTGTTTGGATCTAAATTTGGCAAGCATAAACTGGCGCCAAGAATTTCTCCAAATAAGAGCTGGGAAGGCTTCTACGGTGGTCTTCTTGGCTCAATGCTGGTGTGGTTCTTGATTGCCGTGTTTGGTGCAATTGATATGAATCCACTGTTTGCCCTGCTCTTTGGTGTAACTGAGGGTATTTTCTCCGTTGTGGGAGACCTCTTTGAGTCTCGTATTAAGCGAGGCGTAGGACTTAAAGACTCCGGTTCAATTATGCCTGGTCATGGTGGACTGCTTGATAGAACCGATTCGATGATTTTTGGAACTATGGCGGCGTTTCTTCTCTTCCAGCTTGCCGTGCTCTTTAGCCAGGTCAAGCTTCCTATTGCGCTGCCGTTTGGAGCATAGGCTTTGAGCATTTTTGAAGACACTGCGCCTCGTGCCGCTAGGCATGAGCCTTTACGTGTTGCTGTCCTTGGAGCTTCGGGCTCTGTGGGCATGCAGACGCTTGATGTATGCCGTCATTTCCCGCAAAAGGTGCAGGTAGTTGCCCTTGCGGTGAGGTCGTCAGCTGAGTTTGCCGTGAAGGCGGCAAATGAGTTCAATTGCAAATATGTTGCTTTTGCCGATGCAAGTGTCAAGGGCAACGTTCTTCTCGACGCACTACCTCAAGACTGCAAGGCAAGCTTTGGTCCCGAGGCAGTTCAGGCGCTTGCTGAGCTGGATGAGGTTGACTGCGTAGTCAATGCAGTAGTGGGAGAGGCCGGTATTTACGCTGGTCTGGCCGCTGTGAAGGCTGGCAAAGTGCTGGCTTACGCTAACAAGGAGTCAATTGTTGTTGGCGGAGACCTCCTGATGCCTCTGGTCAAGCCTGGTCAGCTCATCCCCGTTGATTCTGAGCACAGTGCCATCTTCCAGTGCCTTATTGGCGAGAACCCCGCTGATATCCAGAGGCTCTGGCTTACCTGCTCTGGTGGTCCGTTCTTCGGATATTCTCGCGAGCAGCTCAAACACGTTTCGGCCGACGACGCCTTGGCACATCCAACCTGGAAGATGGGTGCCAAGATTACCATCGACTGCGCCACGCTCATGAATAAGGGCCTTGAGCTCATTGAGGCTCATCACCTCTTTGACACTCCAATGGACAAGCTTGAGGTGCTGGTACATCGCCAGAGTCGCATTCATTCTATGGTTGAGTTTGTGGACGGCTCTGTTAAGGCTCAGCTTGGAGCCTCTGATATGAGGCTGCCTATCCAGTTTGCATTGAGCTATCCACATCGCTGGCCGGCAATTGCAAAGCCTGTCGAGTGGCAAGAGACTGCTCCTCTCACAGGCGACTATGCTGACGAGAAAACCTTTGGATGCCTAGCTCTTGCTCGTCATGCAGGAACTGTTGGAGGAACGCTTCCTTGCATCATGAATGCTGCTAATGAAGTTGCTAACCATGCATTTAGACGAGGAAGATGTTCATTTCTTGATATTGAGCACATTGTTGCAGAGACTATGAATGCCTCTGAAGTTCAAAGGGTAGAAGACCTTCAACAATTGACGCTTGTAGACGCAGAAGCACGAGCCTTAGCCCGTTCTTTTGTGGGATAGGAATTTAGAGATTTGTTAGCTATTCTTTCACCAATTTTTTGGGGACTTTTGGTCCTCTCGCTCCTTGTATTTGTTCACGAGGCTGGCCATTACGGTATGGCTCGACTGTGTGGCGTCCGTGTAACTGAGTTCTTCTTGGGCATGCCGTTCAAGTACAAGCTTTCTCATAAGAGCAAAAAATACGGTACCGAGGTTGGCGTAACGCCCCTTCTTTTTGGTGGCTATACGCGCATCTGCGGTATGGAAGGCGAGCTAGATGAGCTGCTTCCACAAGCTCTGATGAGCGTTCAAGAGGCAGGTTCACTTGAGGTTGGTGCTCTTGCAGCAAAACTTAACTGTGAGGATGAGCGTGCCTACAATCTGCTGTACACCCTTGCAGACTGGGGCTCCATTGAGCTTGTCAAAGAGTCAGACGAGCTAGCGCACACCACGTTTCAGACGCTTGCACGAGACGCTGAGCTTCGCTGTGAGTATGATCGCGGCCACAACTTTGAGCTTGAAGGCTCTACAGCAGCAGGGGAGCCTCGTGTTCCACAGATGTCCGCTGATGATTTCTTTGCTCAAGAGAAGGCTCATACCTATGTTGGTGTAAATGTTCTCAAACGCCTGCTCGTGATCTTGGGCGGACCTCTAGTCAACATTGCGCTGGCCTTTGTACTGGTGGTTGGCTCTTTGATGTTTGTTGGCATTCCAGCTGCTCAAAACAAAGCACAGCTTGGCTCTGTTGAATCTGGTTCTCTTGCTGCTATTTCAGGCCTTACTGCCGGAGACACTATTCTTACCTTTAACAAGGTAGAGGTACATACCTGGGAAGACCTTACTACTGCTATCAAAGATGCAATGTCTGCCGGTGGCAAGGATATCCCTGTCACGTATGAGCGCAATGGCATTCAACTTGAAACTACCATCAAGCCTGTTTTGCGTCCTGACGATAAAATCATCGGTGTGACACCTGTCATGACCACCTATCACTTCTCGTTTATTGACGCATCAGCTGCAGCTGTATCGTATGCCGTGCAGGTTGGTCAGTTTGCGCTCAGACTGCTCATCCCAACGCAGACCATGGAAGTTCTCAATCAGTCGTCTTCTGTTGTAGGAATTTCTGTAATGGCATCAGAAGCTGCTGCAGAGGGTTTCTCGACTCTTATTTTGTTGGTAGCAGCTATTTCCATGTCACTTGGATTCATGAATCTTTTACCTATTCCACCTCTTGACGGTGGAAAGATTCTGATTGAGGTAATACAGGTGATTATAAGAAAGCCTCTGTCTATCAAGGTTCAAAACATTTTGTCTTACATTGGACTGGCGTTTTTCCTGTTTGTCTTTGTTGTTGCACTGAGAAACGATATTCTTCATTTACTTTTTAGGTAGCTGATTTTATGTCTGAGATTGCTCGTACAAAAACTCATCCCGTCATGGTTGGATCTGTCCAGGTTGGCGGCGGTGCTCCCGTTTCCGTTCAGTCTATGTGCACCACTAAAACAGACGACCCAGATGCAACGCTCCTTCAGATCAAAGGGCTTGCCGAGGCAGGGTGCGAGATTATTCGTGTGGCAATTCCTGATGCAAAGGCCTTGGATGGCTTTGAAGAGATTTGCAAATATTCGCCGCTTCCTGTTGTTGCCGATATTCACTTTGACTATAAGCTGGCGCTTGAAGCTGCAAAGCGAGGTGCGGCAGCGCTCCGTATTAATCCAGGAAACATTGGCTCCATGGAGCGTGTTGATGCTGTCATTGAGGCAGCTAAAGAGGCTCATATTCCCATTAGAATTGGCGTTAACGCAGGCTCTCTTGCTAAAGAATTTGATACAAGACAAGATATGACCCTTGTCGAGAAACTCGTGGCGTCGTCAAAGTCTTTTGTAGAGCATTTCTCTTCTCGCGGTTTTGACGACATTGTCCTGTCTGCAAAAGCTCACGATGTTCCCACTACACTTGCGGTATATCGAGCGCTTTCCAAGGAGCTTCCACAGATTCCTCTGCATGTAGGCGTTACAGAAGCCGGTGCGTTAAGGCAGGGAACGGTAAAGAATTCCGCTGCGGTGGGCATTTTGCTTGAGAGCGGTATTGGCGATACCATGCGCCTTTCCCTAACGGCCGATCCTGTAGAAGAAGTCCACGTAGCATGGGAGCTTCTTGCGGCTCTTGGTATGCGTCGCATTAAACCAGAGCTGGTGAGCTGTCCTACCTGCGGCAGGTGTGGCGTTGATATGATTCCTATTGCAGAGGAAGTTACCAAGCGCCTGGATGGTGTTCGTGCTCCTATTTCTGTGGCAGTCATGGGATGCGTTGTTAATGGACCTGGTGAGGCTAGGGGTGTTGACCTTGGTGTAGCCTGTGGCAAAGGCCAGGCAGTGTTGTTTGAAAACGGCAATCCCATTAGAAAAGTTCCTGAAGATAAGATTGTTGATGAGTTATTCGCCGAAATTGAGAATCGTTTTGGCAAAAAATAAGTAAACTATACGTATTACTTCATATTGAAAGGAAACTACCTTGAAGCACTGGATGCGCATGTCTTCTTTGTATGCACCAACACTCAAAGAAGACCCAGCTGAGGCTGTACTTGCAAGTCACCGCCTGCTCCTTCGTGCTGGCATGATCAGAAAGACCGCTGCGGGTCTTTACTCTTATCTGCCCCTTGCATGGCGCTCTCTTTTAAAGATTGAGGCCATCATTCGCGATGAGATGGACGGTATTGGTGCTCAGGAGATTCTTGTTCCTATTATGACTCCTGCTGAGCTTTGGGAAGAGTCTGGCCGTTGGGATGTTTATGGCGACGAGCTTATGCGTATGCACGACCGTCATGATCGTCAGTTTGCTCTTGGCCCAACTCACGAGGAAACCTTCACAGATCTTATTAGAAACGAGCTCAAGAGCTATAAGCAGCTTCCTGTAACGCTCTATCAAATTCAGGATAAGTTCCGTGACGAGCGTCGTCCACGTTTTGGTCTTATGCGCGGCCGTGAGTTCATTATGAAAGACGGATATTCCTTCTCGGCAAATCAAGAGTCGCTTCAAGAGTGCTATGACCAGGAGAAGGTCGCTTACCAGAACGTTTGTGACCGTACGCGTCTTAAGGCTCTGCAGGTAGTTGCAGACTCTGGTCAGATTGGTGGAGACACCTCTGTTGAGTTTATGGCGCTGGCTGACGCTGGCGAGGCAAGCCTGGTCTACTGCGATTGTGGCTATGCTGCAGATACTGAGGCAGCGGCTGCAAAGATCAACGTAGAAGAGCGTGAGTCTGGCAAGATGTGTGAGATTCACACACCTGGTATTGGCTCCATTGATGATGTTGCTGAGTTCCTTCACGTTTCACCTGCAGCAACTCGTAAGGCTCTAGCTCTTGTTGACGGAAACGGTAAGCCAGTCGTGTGCTTTGTTCCAGGCACACATGAGCTCAATGAGGTCAAAGCTGAGCACGTCTTTGGTGACTATCACATGATGACCGATGAAGAGCTTGAGGAGTATGGCCTCATCAAGGGTTTCATTGGACCTGTTGGTCTACCTGAGGGTATCCGCGTTATTGGAGATCTCTCTCTTGAGGATACTCAGTGGTGGCTCTGTGGCGCTAACAAGGCAGACTATCACCTTGATCACGTTGAGCTTGGCCGTGACTTTGAGATTAACGAGTGGAAAGACCTTGTCACTTCTCAGGAGGGTGATATTTGTCCTGAGTGCGGTCTTCCTCTGCATGCTGCTCGCGGTATTGAGGTTGGCCAGGTCTTCCAGCTTGGCACCAAGTACTCTTCGGCCCTTAACGCCACCTTCACCGACGAAAACGGCGAGGATAAGCCTCTTGTTATGGGCTGCTACGGCATTGGTGTTTCCAGGCTGCTTGCTGCTGTTGTTGAGCAATACAATGACGAGAAGGGCATCAAGTGGCCAGTCTCTGTTGCTCCTTATGAGGTTTCTGTTCTTTGTCTCTCTGACAAAGACCCAGAGATTTGGGATGCAGCAGGTTCTGTAGCTGACGCTTGCGTTGCTGCTGGTCTTGAGACTGTTGTTGATGATCGTGCAGAGCGTCCTGGCGTTAAGTTTGCAGACGCAGATCTTATTGGCTTCCCATGGCAGGTTATTGTGGGCAAGAAGGGCGTTGCTAACGGTATCGCAGAAGTCAAAGAGCGTGCTACCGGCGAGCGCTTTGAGATTGCTCTTGATGAGGTTGCCTCTTGGTTGGCAGAGAAGATCCTTCCAGAGCGCGAGCTTTAAAAAAATAAGCGCCTGGTTTTTAACCAAGCGCTACATCAAGGGTCATCATTACGGTAAATCCTAATGCGAAGGCAAGTACTCCAATGTTTGAGTGCTTGCCTTCACTCATTTCTGGAATAAGTTCTTCTACTACTACGTACATCATGGCTCCTGCAGCAAAACTGAGCAAGTAGGGAAGAACTGGAACAACAAGCTCTGCTGCAAGAATAGTAAGTATTGCTCCAATAGGCTCAACTATGCCAGATAAAATTCCCAAGATAAGCGACTTGCCTTTAGAAGTACCTCCCGCATGAAGTGGCATAGAAATGATGGCGCCTTCAGGAAAGTTCTGAATGGCAATGCCAAGTGCTAAAGCCATTGCACCTGCATAGGTAATATTAGAATTACCCGAGACCCATCCAGCAAAAACTACACCAACTGCCATTCCTTCAGGAATGTTGTGGAGCGTTACTGCTAACGCCATAAGCGTTGATTTTTGCCAGCTTGTCTGAATGCCTTCAGCTTCATCGTCTGTCTCGCCCAGGTGAAGATGGGGGATTACATGGTCAAGTAGCAGCAAGAAAAGAGTTCCTACCCAAAACCCAACTACTGCGGGAACAAAAGCAAACTGTCCAATAGCTTCAGAGGATTCAATAGCTGGGATCAATAAACTCCAGATAGAAGCAGCAACCATGACACCGGCGGCAAAGCCCGTAAGAGCACGCTCCACTGTGCGATTCAAGGCCTTCTTCATAAACAGTACCATCGCTGCGCCCAGCGAAGTTCCTGCAAAAGGAATCAAAATTCCTTGTACTAGTTCTATATTCATTAAAAACTCCAATTAAGTGTTATTTAAGAGTAATCATTACTACTTGTGTACCCAGTAAACTTTATGCAAATTCGTTTTATATACAACCAATTAGAAAATTGTCGAGAAAAACAGAGCTTTGGTTTGCTATAGTATTTTCCGCACCACGTTCGGGGAATTAGCTCAGCTGGGAGAGCGCATGACTGGCAGTCATGAGGTCAGGGGTTCGATCCCCCTATTCTCCACCACGAATTCTGGCGGCGGCATCAGTCGCCGCTTTTTTCTTACGGGCTCATGGCGCAACGGTTAGCGCAGGGGACTCATAATCCCTGGGTTGGGGGTTCAAATCCCTCTGGGCCCACCAAATACACATGTGGCGAGAAACCATTTGGTTTTCTCGCCATTTCTTTTACCGAAACTCTCTACCGTTCAATGATTCGATTACGTAATTTATATAAAAGACAGTTACAATATCCGTCAGTTATAACTTGTAGATAGGGGATATATGACTCCTGAGACTCGCAAAATGAAGCTCTTTAGTCTGGCGCTTTTGATTGGCGGACTTTTAGGTCTTGTTAATGTTGCGGTTCTTGTAATTGGTGCTGGTCCATCAATTGATTCCGCTCTTCTTTTGCTTGCAAGTATGATCTCGCTTCTAACTGGTGGTTATGCAGCTAGAGAGGCTAATGTACCTAATAGAGCTGTTGCTGCCTATCCAATGATTTTTGGATCATGCGTTGTATTAGCTGCTATTGTTGTGGGACAGTTGGTACTTAAACCATCTGTTACCTTGCAGTTTATTGAGCTGTTTGCACTTTTAGCAATGGCCAGCGCTGTTGCTCGAGGATCTCATAAAGTTAAAAAGTCTCTTGAAGCCAAGTAAATTATTTTGATGACGTCGTTTTATTGCTCTAGCTCCTCTTGTGTACGTTTTTCTTTGTGAACTGACTTGTTGGGGGTTTGTATGGATCGTGGAACTAAGTTGATGATGGCTCTTTCCTCTATGCTTGGTGCGCTGGGCGTTGCTGGAATTGTCATCTTTGCCTTCTCTGTTGGCTATGGTCGTTTCTCTTCAAGCATGATTGTGCTTCTGCTATGCAGCTTAATGGCAGTTTATTGCTGCTATATTCTTCAGAAATGCATCAGCTTGGCTAAAGACTTTGAGAAAACCCACGGCATTGTCCGTCTTGTTGCTGGTATTGATCTCATTCTCTTTACCATTGAATGGGTTTTTGTATCGCAGCTTTCATCTCAGCCTATGGTAATTACGCCACTGATTCTTCAGCTTATCTTCCTTGGAATTATTCTAGTTCAGATGAATAAAGCTGTGTCTACGTATTCACCTTCAAAAAAGTCAAAAGCTAGAAATTAGCGTCATTGTTTGTTATTATTGCAAGTCGTTCGGGCGATTGGCTCAGGGGTAGAGCACTTCCTTCACACGGAAGGGGTCGCTGGTTCAAATCCAGCATCGCCCACCATAGAAATTTAAAGGCCTAGGTAACTGGGCCTTTTTTGTTAGTACTTAGTTACAGTAATGACTAATATTTATTGCCAAGCACACATCTTAGAGCTTCCCTTATATACTTGAGCCCTAGGAAAGGGGAGATGTATGACAGATTCAACTAACAATTCCAGCGCTCTTAATCCAGTCGAGCAGTTTGATATGTACGTTGCTCACGTTGGTATTAACGCAAGCAATGCGGACGAGGCGGAAAAGATTGCAAACCTGTTCACCGCTCTTATGGGACTCCCAACTATTGAGCAGCCACCTTCATTTTTTGCAGGGACCCTGGTAGAGGTCATGAAGCAAAATGGCCGAGGCACAAAGGGTCATATTGGCTTCCACGTTAACAACATCCCAGCTGCCGAGAAATACTTTGCAGCTCGCGGCTTTGAAATCGATGAGTCATCTAGAAGGCTTAATCCAGACGGCAGTACGTTTTTGGTCTATTTCAAAGAAGAGATTGCTGGCTTTGCTATTCATCTCACCTTGGATAAGTAGGCTATTCCATCTATTTAATTGACGATTTTTTGGCGAGAAGATCTTTCAAGTAGAGGGGTCTTCTCGCATTTTGTGTGTGAATGGATAGGGAATAGCTGTCTATAGCTAATTCTTATTGTTGACGATATGAAAATTTAATAAATTGCAATTTAGAATGCAGTTTATATTCATTTTAATGATATTTTCTTTTATCATTTGATTTGGATATTTGTAATCCTTTATGGATTTGGAAGGTTTGAAGTGAAAAAGTTCAAGTGTGTAGCAGCGTTAATTCTTGTTGCGCTATGCTGCGTAATTGTTATCGGAGCTCCAAAGGTTGCGCTCGCAGCAGGGGACAATCAGCTTACGGTAAATGTTACTGATGACTATTATGCAAAGCCAGTTGATGGTGTAACAATCACAGTCACAGATACAGCAACTGGCTCTGTTATTGCAGAGCAAGTTACAGATTCAAACGGTAATGTCCAGGTAAATCTTCCTGACGGAACTTATAAGGTTCAGCAGACAAAGTTCAAAGCTGGATATGTCATTGATCGTTCATCTAAAAATGTAACTTTCTCCGGTGTTGCTGGTGGTACTAGTGATCATCAGACCATCAACATTGAAGATGTTCATATTATGGGAAAGCTTTACGTTGACGCTGATAAAATAGTTCCAGAAGCCCCAGGTAGCCCAAGTACCATTACTGACATCAAATTTGATATTGAAGATGAATTTGGAAATAGAATTGCTTCAAATGTTCCTGGTGGACAAAGCGTTACTGTTCCGGTAACGGGAAGCTACACACTTATTCCAAAAAATTATCCCACTCGTTATGCATACAATAGCGATGCCGTAATGATTGATTCCGTCTTTGCATGTACTCCAAGTAGCATTAATGGCATGGTTCCTCTACATGCGGTAACCTTCCCTTATGATTCAGATACACGTCTTTTTGAGGAAACTACTCGAGCAACAGTTAGATTTCCCACTAGACGCGGAAATATTATCATCAGAGTAGTTGATCAGTATGGAAATCCTATTGCTGGCGCAACTTTAAAAGCAAATGTTGCGAATGAAGCTGCTCCTGGAATTGCAGCTCCTGCATGTCCACCATCTATGGGCGGTTTTAATACCCCAGATCCAGCCTATTTGCCTGGTACTGACGCTTCTCGTGCTATGACTCAGGACGTACCAAATCCTGGTGTTCCATATACACAAACAGGAGAAATATCAGACGATGGTCAAAACTATTCACTTACGACAGGTCCAGATGGAACTGTAATTATTCCTAAATATCTTGTTGAGAGAGAAGCTACTATTACTCAGCTCACCACTCTTGATGGTTACACCATTGATAATCCAAATCCTCAGGTTGGTGAGATTACTGGCTCTAATGAAACTACTACGGTTACTTTTGTAAATCGTAGACCAGAGCCACCTACTCCAGAGCCACAGCCAGAACCTCAGCCTGAGCCAACTCCAGAGCCCCAGCCTGAGCCAACTCCAGAGCCCCAGCCGGAGCCAACTCCAGAGCCTCAACCACAGACTCCGGAAAAGCCTAAGACTCCAAAGAAAAAGAAGGCTGTACTTCCAGACACTTCTGACATTTCTGGTATCTCTTCTTTAATTGTTGGAATTACAGGTACATTAAGCTCTCTTGCTGGTGTCTCAATGTATCTGACCAAGAAACGTTTCTAAGACTACAGGATTTATTGAATCTACTTCAAAATTTGCTTATGTCTATCAAGTGAACAACCTGTGCATTTAGTAATTTGAAAATGTACGGGGAGTTCACTTGATTTTTATAAGGTGAGTACAGATTTCCTCAGTTTTGCCAGTTAAAAATTTGAAATAATTGTGTTTAGTTTTGGATATTATCTTTAATTCAATGTCTAATTCCCTTACTATAGATAGAAGTATTTACTTGTATGATTCGGTTTTAAGGAATTGAATTGAAACGATATAAAAACATTGTCTTTGCCATTTTTATCGCTTTGACGCTTGCTGTATCAGTCATCGCTCCAAGAATTGCACTTGCAGACTCCGATGAGATTTGGGCTCTTGCTGTTGATAAATACACCTTTGAACCAATTGAGGGCGTACATATTGTAATTTATCAAGGTGGTTCTACTATCGTGGCCGAGGGAGAAACAGGAGCTGATGGTTACTTTAGGCCTAATCTTCCTCTTCCTGAAGGTGCTTATAGAGTTGAACAGACCACTTATAAAGAAGGCTATGTCCCTCAAGTCAACTCTTTTTCTTACGTTTTTAGTGGCGCTTCATCGGGTTTAGGTGAACGAGTTGTTGCTAATATGGAGAACCAGCCAATTTTAGGCAATATTATTGTTAAAGTCGTTGACACAGATGGCAATCCTATTGCCGGTGCAACTCTTAAGGCTACTGCCGCAAACGTTGCTGGACCTCGTATCCCAACACCTCCATTTACTCAGACCGGTATTCTCACCATGGAGGCTGACGGAAGCTACTCTCTTACAACTGGTGCAGATGGCTCTGTTGTAATTCCTAACCTTATGGGTAACACTTCCACTACCATCACACAGCTCACCACCATTGATGGTTACCAGATTGATACTACGGTTCGTGTTGGTCAGATCACTGGTACAAATACTACTGCCACAGTAACTTTTGTTGATCCTCGTATTCCTGCTCCAACGCCTGCACCAGATCCAACACCTGCTCCAGAGCCACAGCCAGAGCCAACTCCAGCACCAGAGCCTCAGCCAGAGGCTCCAAAGGCTAAGAAGGTTAAGAAGTCCGTTCTTCCAGATACTGGTGATAACGCTCTTACACTTCCTTTGATTATTGGCGTTGCAGGCGCAACTGTTGTTGTTGCTGGTGCTGCTCTTTTCCTTCATAAGAAGCGTCAATAAATCTTCATAAGCCTGGTTTCATTTACATAATTCACCACGTAAATCAAGTGAATGACTTATACTTATACAGTTCAGATATGTATGAGGAGTTCACTTGATTGCTCTTGCGGATAAGATTTCTAAGTCATTTGGCGGCAGAGTCCTTTATTCAAACGCAACACTTCAGCTCAATGCAGGTGAGCGTTGGGCGTTAGTTGGTCCTAATGGTGCGGGTAAGACTACGCTTCTAAAGATCATCATGGGCCTAGAGTCTGCTGATGAGGGAACTGTTACCTTTGCAAAAGACGCTACTCTTGGATACCTTGAGCAAGAGACAGAGCTCATGGGAGATAGAACTGCCCTCAACGAGGTTATCGAATCTGCCCACGAGATTAAACAGTGGGAAAGAAAGGTTAACGACCTTTCAATCAAAATTGCCGAAACTCCCGAAGGTGCAACGCTCAATAAGTATCTTGAAGACTACGCTCATGCTATGGAGCATTTCGAGCGTCTTGGTGGCTATGAACTAGAGAGTAGAGCTCGCCAGATTCTTGCGGGACTGGGTTTTCCCGTTGAAGACTTCGATAAGCCAGCTAAAGAGTTTTCGGGCGGCTGGCAGATGCGTATCTCTTTGTCTAAGCTGCTTCTGCGCCGTCCTGATGTTCTTCTTCTTGACGAGCCTACTAACCACTTGGACTTGGAATCTGTCCAGTGGCTTGAGAGGTTCTTATCGTCATATGACGGTACGGTTTTGCTGGTAAGTCACGATCGCTCGTTCATGGATGCCTGTGTAACGCACGTGGCGGCGCTTGAGAATCGTATGCTCGTAACCTATACCGGCAATTATTCCGGCTATCTTCATCAGCGAGAAGAAAATCTTGAGCAGCTCCGTGCTAAACGTGCAGCTCAAGAGCGCGACATTGCTCACATGGAAACCTTCATTGAGCGATTTAGGTATAAGCCTACCAAGGCAAAACAGGTTCAAGAGCGCGTGGCAAAGGTCGAGAAGATCCGTGAAGAACTGGTAGTTCTTCCAGAGCAATCTCATCACATGCATTTTAGGTTCCCAGAACCTCCTCGTACCGGAGATACCGTCATTTCTCTTGAGGGCGTGGCCAAATCGTATGAGGATAACTTTGTCTACGATAACGTTGACCTTAAGCTGTATCGCGGAGATCACGTTGCGCTTGTTGGCCCTAACGGTGCTGGTAAATCTACTCTTATGAAGCTTATTGCTGGTAAGCTTAAGCCAGATGCGGGACAGATTAGCCTGGGCCAAAACGTCACTGAAGCTTACTATGCACAGCACCAGCTTGAAGAGCTCAGTCCTGCAAATACGGTACTTGCAGAGCTTGATACCGTTGCTGCGGGCTGGACTACTTCTGAAGAGCGTAGATTGCTTGGAGCCTTCCTTTTCCATGGCGATGACGTTGAGAAACGCGTAAATGTGCTATCTGGCGGTGAGCGCGCTCGTCTCGCATTAGCTAAGATGCTGGTTTCTCCAGATCCACTGTTGCTTCTAGACGAGCCAACTAACCACTTAGACATTGATTCTGTTGACGTTCTAGAGAAGGCGCTTGTTGACTTCCCAGGAACTATCATCTTGATCAGTCACGATGAGCACCTGGTCAGAGCTGTAGCTAACAAGGTTGTGGATGTTCGCGACCACAAGGTTACGGTCTATGACGGAGACTACGATTACTTCCTCTTTAAGCTTGCAGAGCTTCAAACAGCAGCTCAGGGGGAGACGTCGAGCAAGACCGTGTCCTCGTATGGAACTTCGGGTGCAAGAGCGGTTAAGAGTTCTGGCCCAGAGGCAGGTCAAGCTGCAGGATCTTCTCGCAATGTGAAGACTAAGGAGCAGAGAAGAGCTGAGGCGGAGGAGCGCAATCGTAGAAGTCGCGCGCTCAGAGAGACCAAGAAGCGCCTGGATGAGGTCGAGGCAGCGCTGACTCCTGCGCACAAACGCTACGATGAGCTCATGACGCTTATGGCTGATGAGGCTCTTTATAACGATCCTCAAAAGTTTGATGAGTGCATGGCTGAATACCAGGCACTTTCCAAGAAGATTCCTGCTCTTGAGGCTGAGTGGTTGGAGCTTTCAGAAAAAATGGAAGCTGACATTGATGAGTAGGTAGTTTTGCCAATCTTGGGTAAAATTGTCTTGTATCTACAGTCTTGTGCTTACTGTTTGTACCTAACGCCTTGTACTTGAGGCTTACGTCTGTACGTGTCCGTCTGTGTGTCTTTGCAGATGTTGAGATAAGGATTATTGTGCCAACTGCTTTAACATCAGTTCCATCGCTTTTGACAACGCTCGCTGAATTTGCACTGGTAATCTTTGCCATTGTAGTTCACGAGGTTGCGCATGGCTTTGTGGCATACAAGTGCGGAGATCCTACCGCTAAAATGTCTGGCCGTTTGACGCTCAATCCACTGGCACACATCGACTTGTTCGGTACGGTTCTTTTGCCGTTTATGTTGGTATTGATGGGTGGCCCTAGCTTTGGTTACGCAAAGCCCGTTCCCTATAACCCCAACTACCTCAAAGATCGTCGTCGTGACGAGATTCTTGTAGCACTCGCAGGTCCAGCTTCTAACATCTTGCAGGCATTTCTCGGCGCACTGTTGCTGCGTTTGCTCAGCGCGGTAAGCATTGCTTTTGGCACGGCTTTAAATCCGCTGGTACTGTACTACGTTTCGTCACTGGTCATTTTTTACATCCAGATCAACGTAAGCCTGGCGGTCTTTAACATGCTGCCTATTCCGCCTTTGGATGGATCTAAGCTGCTGCTCTATTTTCTTGGCGAGAAAAACCGTCAAAAGTTCTACGCCATTGAGCCTTACTGTATGATTGCTGTCGTGGGACTCATGTTCTTTGCGCCTGGCTTTTTCTCGTCCATTATTGGGGGCATTTCTAACGTCATTTTGAGCCTGCTTGCGAGAATCATCTAATGTCGTACAAAGTAAACATTGCAACATATTCTGGCCCGTTTGACCTGCTGCTTCAGTTAGTAAGTAGGCAAAAAGTTGCCATTGGCTCCATTTCTATCTCAGAAGTAGCCGATCAATACCTGGCAGAAGTCGATGCCATGGAAGAGCTTGACCTAGACGTTGCCAGTGACTTTGTCCTTGTTGCGTCAACGCTTTTGGACATGAAAGCTCATGCCTTGGTGCCTCAAGACGTTTCACTCAAAAATTCATATGATGAGGATGAGTTTGATGATGAGCTTGACGGGCTTTCTCCTGATGAGGCGCGAGAAGTTCTTATTGCTCGCCTTATCGCGTATAAGCAGTTCAGAAACGCAGGCGCAGCGTTGGGTAGTCGTATGGAGGCAGAGTCGTACATGTTCCCACGCTCAGTGGGCCCAGATCCTGATTTCTTGAACCTTATGCCAGACTATCTTGAAGGTATTACGCTTAGAAGCCTTGCTGTCATCTGTGCGGACATTGACTCAAAACGTGAGACATTCTTGCTTGAAGCAGAACATGTGGCGCCAAAAAGGCTCCCAGTAGCTCTAACGGTAGCTTCTGTGGACCGACTGACGCGCTCTAAGGGCAAAGTGACGTTCTCTGAACTCTTAGACGGTCAAGATACGCCAGAAATTGTGGTTGCAAACTTCTTGGCAGTACTTGAGCTCTTTAAGCGCGGTCTTGTTCGTGTTCAGCAGGATGTTATCTTTGGCGAGATTGAGATTGAGCACATAGAGGGCGCAGATTCATACCAGCTTGATGAGTCAGTTCTTTTGGAACTAGAAGAACTATCTGGTGATGAGCCAGACCTTGAAGGATTTAACTTGTCTCAAAATGCGCTCCAAGACGTCCAGCAGACGCTTTTATCGCTAACCCATACGTCCGATGAAGCACAGAAAGAGGCGGAATAACTTATGGCAGAAGAGCTTACTTATTTAGATTCCGAGTCGCTCAAAGGCGCACTAGAATCACTGCTTTTGGTTGCAACAGATGCAATCACCACGGCCGACTTTTCTAAGGTCACCAATGCAGCTCCTGCCGAGGTTGCCCAAGCGCTTAAAGAGCTTGCAGAGGAGTACACGCGCTGCAACAGGGGATTTCAGCTCAGAGAGGTAGCTGGCGGTTGGCGTCTCTTTACGCACCCAGCTCACCATCAGCTGGTCAGCGATTTTGTGCTCTCCTGGGATACGCGCCGCCTTTCTCAGGCAGCGCTTGAGACGCTGGCGGTTATTGCTTATCACCAGCCCGTTACTCGTGAAGGCGTCCGTGCTATTCGTGGTGTTAACTCTGATGGTGTTATCTCTTCACTTCGCGAGAAAAACCTTGTGCGTGAAGTGGGCAAAGAGGCAGATAGGGGACAAGCCATTCTCTATGGCACAACAGCCCTTTTCTTAGAGCGCTTTGGTCTCAAGTCTTTGCGAGAGTTGCCGCCGCTGGAAGACTTTGCCCCTGATGAGGAGTCCAAGCAGTTTATTCGCGAGAGACTCTCTGGCAGAAGCTTCACTTCAACGCTTGAAGAAGCCGCAGAAGACATTGACGATGAGCGCTCCCTTTTGGGAGACAGCTACGATACGCAAGAGGATGCATAGGCCGTGGCAGAAGAGCGTATTGTCCCCATGCGCCTGCAGCGCTTTTTGGCGCGTGCGGGAGTGGCTAGCCGTCGTGGCTCTGAGCGCCTGATGACCTCAGGTCGCGTCACGGTAAACGGCCAGGTAGTCACCGAGCTTGGCAGTAAGGTTGATCCGCTGGTAGATGTTGTTGCAGTTGACGGTATTGTCTGCTCAATTGCCGAGAAACCCGTCTACTTGATGCTCAACAAACCTGCAGGGTACCTGACTACTATGAAAGACCCTCAGGGTAGACCAACCATCGTGGACATGGTTCCAACTGACAAATACCCTGGTCTTTTTCCTGTTGGACGCCTTGATATGGATACCACAGGTCTTCTGTTCTTTACCACCGATGGTCAGATGGCACAAGAGCTCCTGCATCCTTCAAAGCATGTATGGAAGCACTATGTTGCCCATGTAGTAGGAACGCCTACAGAAGAGCAGCTCAATCGTCTGCGCGAGGGTATTGAACTTGAAGACGGCCCTGCAGCTCCTGCTGAGGTTGAGATTGTTTCTAACGATGCCAAGATGAAGGCGCTTCTCGCCCCACAGGGTTTGGGAAAAACCGGTGGAGGAGAGCCAAACTCCCTGGTCAGCATAACTATTAGAGAAGGCAGAAAGCACCAGGTCAAAAAGATGCTTCTTGCTATTCACCATAGAGTTCTTGCACTCCACAGAGACACGTTTGGGCCGCTCCACCTTACAGGTGTTAAAGAAGGTGAGTGGAGACTTCTCACAGAAGAGGAAGTTGCCGCTCTGGAGCGCACTATTGGTAGAGAGCCTGGCGCTTCTCCCATCATGCCTTTACATGCCAGCAAATAATTACTAGTCGCACAATTACTAAGCACACGTCAAACAGCTCAAATACGCCCAGAGAGGAGACATAATGCAGCCATTTGAAGTTCCAGCTCAGGTTCATCGCATTTTGTTTATGCGCCACCCAGAGAGTGTGGCTAATACACAGCGCTTTTTCAGTGGCAGAAGAGACGTTGAGCTTACCGAGCATGGCGTTGAACAGCGAGAGCACGCTGTTCGTGCACTTGTTGCATTTCATCCAGATAGAATTTGGACCTCTCCTTTATCTCGCTGCAAAGACATGGCCCAGATGGCTGCCACCGAGCTTGGTATTCCTTGTGAGGTAAAAGATGACCTTGCAGAGATGGATTTTGGCATTTTGGAGAGCAAGCGTTTTGCTGATGCAGAAGAGATTTTGAAGCCTTATGGCCTTGCGTTTCCTTGGGCCTCAGACAAAAACGGCCATTCCATACCTGCTCCAGAGGCAGAGTCATATGAGCAGGTAAGAAGCAGATGTCGCACTATTCTTAACGAGCTTTCCAGTCTTTCTGGACGCACGGTGTGTATTTCTCATGGTGGTTATCTGCGCTCTATGATGGCGGAGATTTTTGGCATCCCAGGTAGTTCAAGCTGGAATGTACATCTTGCAAATGTCTCTTCAATCTTCTTTACTAGTACAGGCGGTTCTGATTTCAAGCTTGGTGGGTTTAACCTTGATCCAGAAGAGGTCATTCGTCGTTCCACCGAGCCAAGTTTTTACGATTTTCGTGACATTTGGGGTGTCACCAAGGGGGATATGTAATGATTGTTGCTATTGACGGCCCAGCAGGCTCCGGAAAGTCAACGGTTGCTCGCGCACTTTCTGATCGCCTGGATCTGATTTTCCTGGATACGGGCGCAATGTATCGCTCCGTAACCGTAGAATGCCTGCGTCAGGGCATTGATATGACTGATACCGAGAAAATCATTCAGGTTGCACGCAGCATTAGCATCTCGTTTGGCAACTCCGCAAACGGTCAGACCGTCTATGCAAACGGCTCAAACGTTACGGCAGAGATACGTACCCCAGAGGTAGACAGAAACGTTAGTGCTGTTGCAGCTATCCCTGAGGTCCGCGAGGCTATGGTCACGCTTCAGCGTCGCGCTGGCGAGAATGGCGATGTAGTCGCAGAAGGCCGTGACATTGGCACCGTGGTATTCCCCGAGGCAGATGTAAAGGTTTTCTTGACCGCAGATCCTGCAGCACGCGCACATCGTCGCGCTGTTCAGCGCCAGGGTGGAGACGCAGCTACTGGCAATGATGCCAAGGTAGATGCAAAGAGTGAGGAGAAGATCCTCGAAGACATCAAGGCTCGTGATAAGGCTGACTCTGAGCGTAAGGCAGCACCTCTTCGCGCTGCAGAAGACGCTCATCACATTGACTCTTCTGCGCTTTCTGTTGAAGAGGTTATTGCAGCCATTATTGCCTTGCATCCAGGTCTTGGAAATAGAGATGCTCGTAACCACAGGTCTTCTCACCAGGGAAATGAATCAGAGGGTAACTCTTCTGATGACGGGAAGTCTCACACAGAAAAGCCTAAGCGCTCCGAGAAAAAATCATCTATAGCGGCAGCATCTAAGCGTTTGCGCCCTTTTGGTGGAAACTCGTTTGACGATTATTACGATACCGCGCTTGCTGATTTTCCAGCTCCTGCCAAGTTCTTTAAGTGGCTGGCAGTCAGCGTGCTTGGACTGATTACAAAAATTTGGTTTAGGTGGCGTTGGGACAATGACCAGCTCTTTGTTGGTGATAAGACCCCTCGTGTTCTTATCATGAACCACCCAACCTTCTTGGACCCTATTGTTACTGTTGTCCACCTGTTTGTTCACGGTATCCCCGTGAGAACCATCTACAAGAGCGAGTTCAACAAATTCAAACCACTTCAGTGGGCGCTTTCTAGGCTTGGCGGTATTCCGGTAGACCGTGGAACTGCCGATATGAAGGCAATTCGTCGTGCAACCACAGCGCTTTCTAGGGGAGAAATGCTCCTTATCTACCCTGAGGGCACACGAGTTAGAAGCAATACAGAGCGTGGAGAAACTCACGGTGGTTTTGCGCTTATCGCCCAGCTTGCTAAGGTAGATGTGCAGCCACTGGCCATTATTGGCGCACTTGATATTAAGAAAAAAGGTTCACCTCTAGTTAAGCCTGTTAAAGTTTATCTCCGCGCAGGTCAGAAGGTCTCTTTTAGTGATCTGACTTCTACAAAACGTAAAGATCAGGCAAAAGAGATGGAAGAGATGGCCATGGAGCGGGTATACGAACTGAGAGATGCAATGCTCAAAGAGCATCCCGGAAGGAATTAGTTCGTGCCTACTATTAGAATTGCTGACGAAGCAGGTGCTTGTTACGGCGTAGAAAGAGCTCTTCAGATGGTCCAGCAGGCCGTCAAAGATGCTCATGCTCCCGTACGCACGCTTGGTCCGCTTATCCATAACCCTCGCGTTGTTACGTCTCTTAAAGATCAGGGCGTAGAGGTTGTTGATTCCGCTTCTGAAGCTGCAGGAAGTGCGCTGTTGTTACGCACTCATGGCGTAACCCCTCAAGAGGAGCAGATTGCCAAGGACGGCTGTGTTGACGTGTTAGATGCAACCTGTCCGTTTGTAAAGAAGGCTCACGGAGCCGCAGAACTTCTCGCCAAGCAGGGCTATGCCGTGTACGTGGTGGGAGAGTCCGGACATCCCGAGGTAGAGGCCACACTGGCTCACGTACCAGGATCTGTAGCCATAGACTCCGTGGAACAGGTTGCCGCTCAGGCAGATGCCATGAGAGCTGCAAAGAAGGTTGGTTTGGTAGTTCAGACCACCATGAGCGCTGCTAAGCTCTCTGAGGTGGTTAACGCAGTGCTTCCACTTGTTGACGAGCTTCGCGTCATGAATACCATCTGCGAGGCTACTGCTGGCCACCAGGACTCGTGTATGAGGCTTGCAAAAGAGTCTGACGTCATGATTATTATTGGCGGTAGGATTTCTGCTAATACCACTCGTTTGGCAGAAATTTCTAAGCTTTATTGCCCGGCAACTTACCACATTGAAGGCGCTGATGAGCTTGAGGCTTCTTGGTTTGAAGGCGCGGAGCACATTGGTATTACCGCAGGAGCTTCTACACCAGAGGCTCATATCAACGCAGTTAAATCAGCTATTGAACAAATCGTAGGCGCCTAATATGGAACAGCGCGCA
>CAUUGK010000006.1:0-29899 GCA_963544765.1 uncultured Atopobiaceae bacterium | reverse complement strand
CCCTTTGCAAGATCTGCTGCCGTAAAGATTTGCAGCCAAGCAAGCCTAAGAACAACAAGTGCCACCATAATGGCCATAGCAGCTGCTACGCGACGGAGTCTACCTTCAGGGCCAACACCATCCGAGCCACCGCTGCTACCACGATGACCACGAAAATGCACACGAGAGGCCTCGTCGTACGAGGCCTCAGGAGTTTTTCTGCGCGATGCGCGAGTATGTCGATTCTGCGTACTCACAACGTATATTTTACGCCTAAGCGTTGTTGCTTACATCTACAACAGGACGATTTGTCTCAAGAGTCATACCGTAATTCTGAGTAGCAATGCGCTCAATGCGTGTAGTGCTTGCAAGCAGGGAGCGAGAAACGCGCAGGGAATCGTTAGTTGCAGTTGTTGCGCGCATTTCATTTCTGATGACGTTATTAGCCTGAAGAGTTGAAACCGTAGCGGTAGAGATACCAATACGGACAACACCAAGTGTCAGGAAGAGTGCTGCAGCAACAGCAATAAGCTTGACACGCTGGATGAACTGGCTGCTTACGCCACGGCGAGCATCAGCATCAAGGCCGCCACCAGGGACAACCTCAAAAGATGTGCGAGTGCTCTGTTCAGGAGCGTACTCATGCTCAAACTGAGTTGTGCGTGCTACAGCTTCTGATCCGTAACGTGCCATTAAACTTCAATCCCTTCAAAAACTTCTTAACAGCAAGCAACAAGTGCTATGGGGTACTTCATTTCTCTGGGTCGCGTTTAACCGCTACCCTCATCAGGGCGCTTCTCGCCCTTGGGTTGCGCTCTATCTCTTCTGGAGTGGCCACAAGAGGTTTGCGCGTAATCACGTCAACTATCGGCACTTGACCGCACATACAAACCGGAAGGTCTGGCGGGCAGATACAACCTTGACTCAGCTCGGAGAACACGTGCTTGACAATGCGATCTTCAAGCGAGTGGTACGAGATAACGCAAATCCTGCCTCCTGGATTAGCCCAGGCAATTGCACAGCGTAGTCCGCGCTCCAAAACCTCAAGCTCGTGGTTTACTTCAATACGAAGTGCTTGGAACGTCTTTCTGGCGGGATGTCCGCCGTGACGACGCGCTGCTGCAGGAATTGCTGCCTTGATTACCTCAACAAGCTCAAGCGTCGTTTGGATGGGACGCTTTTCTCGCGTTTGTACAATGCGTCGTGCAATGCGTGAGGCAAATTTCTCGTCTCCGTAAATTCGAAGGATTCGGGCGAGGTCGGCTTCGTTGTAGGTGTTGATGACCTCTTGTGCAGTTGGAGTTTGTTTGCCCGGGTCCATTCGCATATCCAACGGGGCATCTTCATGGTACGAAAAGCCTCGCTCTGGGATATCAAGCTGAGGAGAAGAAACACCAATGTCAAAGAGGAAACAGTCAACTCCGGGGACTTCTGCAGAAACGAGAAGTTCATCGAGGTCGCCAAAGTTTCCCTTAAGCGGCAAAAACTCCGCGTTTGGTACTTCTTGCTTCAGGCGAGCAGCTGCTGCTTGATGAGCCATTGCGTCCTGGTCAATTCCAATGGAAAGACCATCTGGAGCAATCAGCTTTGCCATCTCTACGGTGTGACCCGCTCCTCCCAAGGTGCAGTCGCAAACAACTTCACCTGGCTTGGGGTCCAGCTCGCGCAGCACTTCTGCAAGCATTACTGGTTGGTGCCGATATTCGACTTTCAAGTTACCGTCTTCTACCTTCACGATCTTCTCGCCTCACTAGGCGCCAAAGATGAGGTCCTCGAGCGTTGCAACGCGGTCATCTGCCGAGAAGAGGCTGTTCCACTTGTTGGTGTTCCAAATCTCAAAGTGGTCGCCGTTACCGACAATGGTGACGTCGCGGTCAAGCTGGAGCTTCTCCCTAGCCTGTGGATCGGACTCGTCAATCTTTCCCAGAGCAACGCGGCCGGCCGAGTCAATGTCGACGGTTGTTGCTGCTGCGTTCAGCATGCGAAGAGCTGTGACGTCGTCGCGGTTCCTTGGGTTGAGGTTCAGACTTGCAATCCAAGCCTCATACGCCTCAGGTGAGTAGCCGTAAAGCGCGTCCTGTCGACGGAGCAAGATGACGACATCGCCAAGCTGCTTGCGCTGAGGTGCAGGAAGAGTCACGCGAATCTTGGAGTCCAGCGAACGCTGATACTGACCAGTAAGCATGTCTCCCCCTTTCACGTTGGCGCCCCTTGCCGCGCGGGCTGTGTTTGTGTTGTGTGTGCGCGGCAACGCTTGGGCATAGTCCGTCGATTGAACGTGGAATAAATATAACTCATTCCGACACTTACACACACTAGAAAACACTTTCCAACACCAAGTATTTTTCTTATGGTCTAGCTGGGGTTTAACAAAGATATGAGATATGACATTTTGACCACAATATGTAGTGTTTAAAAAAATCCGAACTACAAAAGAACGGATTTTCTTAGTCTTGGACTCAATTTATTAATTTTTTATGAAGTGAAAATTTTTGAGGAAATTGTGGTGAACTCGTGGCGAAAATCACACGTTACTCAAACAAAACCTTCGTCTTGCTTTTACGCAGTCACCACTTTGCCCCACACCTGTCCCACGCTTGTCCCACACTTGTCCCACGCTTGTCCAACACTTGCGTCAAGCGCGATTATTTGTCCGCATGAACGTGGGCTCTTGGGTGAGCCTCAAGGTACACGTCTCTAATGTGCGACCTATCTACGTGCGTATAGAGCTGCGTAGTTGAAATATCTACGTGTCCCAAAAGCTCCTGCACCGAGCGAAGATCAGCGCCACCCTCTAGAAGGTGTGTGGCAAAACTGTGGCGCAGTGTGTGAGGATGCAAACCTTCAATCCCCACTACCCTGCCGTAATTTGCCACCAGTTTATGTACCGACTGGCGAGAAATGCGTCCACCCCGAGCGTTTACAAACACCTCAGACACCTGACCGTGCTTAAGCAAAAGCGAGCGAGCCTCATAAAGATATGTTTTAAGCGCACGATACGCAGAGCCCAACACAGGAACTACACGCTCTTTAGAACCCTTACCAAAAACACGCAAGAGCTCGTCTTCTAAAAGGACTCCTCGTACCTCAAGATCGCAAAGCTCAGACACACGAAGCCCACACCCATACAACAACTCAAGTATGGCTCTATCGCGAATACCTAGAGGCGAATTAGGGAACGGCTGATCAAGCAGCTCTTCTGCCTTCTCTTGAGAAATAACATCAGGAAGCCTTTGAATTCTTGCTGCGGTAGGTAAATCTTCAGCTGGAGATGACTCACAAATTTGCTCAACAGCCATAAACTTGTGAAAGTTTCTAAGTGCCGCAGTGTGGCGCTCAACCGAAGCTGGAGCCATACCTAAATCTCTAAGAGAGCCTATGTACTCTTCAACATCTGAGCGAGTCACTTGGTTGGGCAAAGTAATTTTTTTGCCATTCAGCCAAAGCAAATAACCCTCTAAATCTCTGGTATAGGCATCAAGCGTATTTACAGAAAGACCTCGCTCAACAGCAACGTACGCTAAAAATTCTGTACGCGCCTGAGCGAGGTCCATACGTATTCTTCCCTAGTAAAAATTCTGCTTAGAGAGACTGGTTTACATCATGACGGTCAACGCCCTCATGATGAGCGATTGCTGCACGTGCAAACTCACGGAACAAAGGTGCAGGATGAGTTGGACGGCTCTTGAACTCTGGATGTGCCTGGCTTGCAACAAACCATGGGTGAACAGACTCTGGAAGCTCAATCATCTCTACAAGGCGATCGTCTGGAGAAACACCAGAAACTACCAGACCAGCCTCAACAAGCTGATTACGGAATACGTTGCTTACCTCATAGCGGTGACGATGACGCTCATAAACCAAGTTGTTGCCATATGCCTCGTGTGCAAGAGTTCCCTCAACAACCTTGCAAGGATAAGAACCAAGGCGCATGGTACCGCCCTTGTCAGTAATATCCTCCTGATCAGGCATAAGATCGATGACAGGGTATGGAGTATCTGGACCAAACTCTGCTGAATTTGCACCCTCCATGCCGCAGACGTCACGAGCAAACTCAGTAACAGCCATCTGCATACCAAGGCAAACACCAAGGTAAGGAATCTTGAGCTCACGAGCACGACGAATAGCAACCATCTTGCCCTCTACGCCGCGAAGACCAAAGCCGCCAGGAACCAAAATGCCGTCCGCACCAGCAAGCTCCTGCTCTACGTCTTCTTCTGTCAGCTCTTCACCATTTACCAGGCGAATATCAACGTGCCTGCCATAGAAAATACCAGAGTGGTGAAGTGCCTCAATAACAGAAAGGTAGGCATCAGGCAGCTGCGTATACTTGCCGACAACATAAATTCTTGTTGCGTCTTCAAGCGCATTTGCCTTATGCATAGCGGTAGTAAATGCTTCCCAGCTGCCAAGATCGCTTGGACGAACTTCAAGACCAAGACGCTCAAGTACCTTCTTGTCAAACCCCTGTGCTGCCAGGTGTGCTGGAACATCGTAAATTGAAGGCAAATCGTTGTTCTCAAAAACGCAATCTGCATCAACGTCGCAGAAATTAGCGATTTTCTCGCGAATAGATTCATCCACAGAATGGCTAGAACGGCACACGATAAAGTCTGGCTGAATACCAAGAGAACGAAGCTCTTTTACGGAGTGCTGCGTAGGCTTAGTCTTGACTTCATGAGCAGCAGCAATATAAGGAACAAGGCTCACGTGAATAATAGCAACGTTGCTTGCGCCACGCTCTTTTCTAAACTGGCGAATTGCCTCAACAAAAGGCTGAGACTCAATATCACCAATAGTGCCACCAAGCTCTGTGATGACTACATCAGCATTAGTAACCTCTTCAATGCGAGCAAAACGAGCCTTAATTGCATCAGTTACATGAGGAATTACCTGAACTGTTCCACCAAGGAAGTCTCCAGCGCGCTCTCGCTGAATCAAAGACTGATAAATGAGGCCAGTGGTGAAGTTAGACTCCCTGGTAAGATTCTCGTCAATAAAGCGCTCATAATGACCAAGGTCAAGGTCAGTCTCTTTACCGTCCTCAGTGACAAAAACCTCACCATGCTGGAAAGGACTCATAGTGCCTGGGTCAACATTGAGATATGGGTCAGCTTTTTGCATCATGACCTTATAGCCACGAGCCTTAAGAAGTCGGCCGAGAGATGCAGCAGTGATTCCTTTTCCAAGAGAGGAAACAACGCCACCTGTTACAAATATGTGCTTGGTCATGGATTACTCCCGTAGGTAAGATTAGCCAATTACATTTCTACGGGTCTTTATATTATTCCGCTTTAAGGCCCATAGTGCCGAGAAATTTAATCTCCAAACAAATACATTGTTATGTCCATATAGTTCTGAAAAATCTAGCGAACTTCTGACAGCAGCTCATGCGCGTGAGCCAAAGAAGCCTCAGTTATAGAGCCTGAAAGCATGCGTGCAATCTCTTCTTCTCTCTGAGTACCAGAAACCTCTGTAAGAGAAGTTATAGGGAGCGCGTTATGTTCTTCTGTCTTTGAGACTACATACTGTTTAGAGGCCATAACAGCAACCTGTGGCAAGTGAGTCACCACAATCACCTGATGTGTTTTAGCAAGCTGCGCTAAAACCTCTGCAAGAGCAACGGCAGTAGCTCCACCAACGCCAGCGTCAACCTCATCAAATACAAGCGTATCGCAGACGTCAGACTCTCCTAGAACCACTTTGCATGCAAGCATGACGCGAGAAACCTCACCACCAGAGGCAATCTTTCTAAGCGGACGAGCAGTCATCTGAGCTGAAGGCTTATACATAAGCTCAATCTTTGTAGAGCCAACTTTATTCCACTGCTCAAAAGGAAGATCTTCAAAGTTCAATTCAATCTGAGCTGAACCCATCTGCAGATGACTCATTTGCTTAGTAACAGCATCACAAAGTTTTGGAGCTGCAGCAACACGAACCTTTTTAAGTGCCTGAGCCTTTACGGTAAGAGTTTCTTTTGCTTTATCTACTTCTGCCTGTGCCTCACGGACAAGCTTTTCTGTGTCTCTTGTAACTTCAAGAAGATTTTGAGCTGCCTGGTATTTCTTAAATACATCTTTCATGCCAGGACCATACGTTCTCATAAGGCCCTGAAGACGAGCCATACGACTTTGCATCTCTTCAAGTGCTTCTTCGTCAAAATCAAGAGATCCAACATAGCTTCTAAGCTCTGAAGAAACATCCTCAATCTCTATAAGTGCGCTTGAAAGAGACTCTGCATAGTTACCTAGCGTAGCATCAAATGTTGCAGCACTCTGAAGCATCTGAACTGCATCAGAGAGAGAATCAATGACACCCTCATCACTTGAGAGCATATCATGTGTTCCTCCTGCAGCTTGAAGGAGAGCCTCTGCGTGTTCAAACCGAGGAAGTTGCTCTTCTAGGTCTTCTAGCTCTCCTTCTTTAGGAGAGACCTCATCAATTCTTTGAACAAGAAATGCCGCTTCATCAATCTTTGCATTGCTAGACTGGCTTACTTCAATAACTCGTTGAAGTTCAGCGACTGCAGCATGGTAAGCATGCAGAGCGTCTACATACTCTGTCTGGCAAGATTGAATATCTGATCCAATCCATGCATCCAGCATACTGACATGGTTCTTTACGTCAAGCAGCCTTTGATGTTCATGTTGACCACACAGATCAATTGATGTTCCAATGCCTCCGGCCAGCTCTTTAACTGATGCCATGTGGCCATCAATCTCTACTCTGCCTCTGCCATCAGCAGAGACTTTTCTAGAGACTACAATGCCCTCTTGATCTTCTGGCGAGGTAAAAAAGCGTGCCTCAACCCTAAGAGCGTCTGTTCCTTCTCTTACTGCAGAAGCATCAGCGCGCTCTCCTACTAAGAGCTTTATGGAAGATAAAAGAGCGGTTTTACCAGCACCTGTCTCTCCTGTTAAAACAGTTAAACCTGAGGCGGGAGCAAGAGAAGCGTCTTCAATAAGTGCGACATTTTGCACACGAAGTTCATCAAGCATATATGACCTGCTTACTGACCAGTTTTACCGTAAAATACGCGAGAAACTGAACGATAGAAACTATCAGCACTTCTATCAAGCAGAATGATATCTCCTGGCCCACGGCTAATACGAGCTTTGGTAGCCACACCCTCCTCTGGATGTTTAATGTTTTGCCCATCAGAGAAGAAGTGACATGTTGCTGGTCTATCTTTTGACATGGTAATTTCAACCACATCAGAAGGAGAGGTAAGGAATGCACGAGCCAAAATAGTATGTGGTGCGATTGGCACGCAAACCATTCCCGAGAACTCTGGGGTAACAATGGGACCACCAGCGGCTAGTGCGTAGCCGGTGGATCCAGTTGCCGTACTAACAACAAAACCATCACCGCGAAGCTTATCGATATGGTTGCCCGATACAGAAACCGTAAACTCAACCATATCGCCTGCTCCACCTCTGGAAACAGCAAAATCATTGAGCGAGAAGGTCTTCTCGATATAAGTTTCTCCAGATGGAAGCTCATATTCTGTTTCTATAGCAAGCGTTGCTCTTCTAGAAACGTGGAGCTCTCCTGAAAGGGCGTCAGCCACCATCTCAATCATTTTGTTAGGGGTTGCACTGGTCAAAAAGCCAAGGTGACCATACGAAATACCCAGGATTGGAATTTCTGAATACTCAACAATTTTGGCAGCTCTCAGAAGTGTTCCGTCTCCACCAAGAGAAATAACAAGCTGACAATCAGAGCAGTCTATAACTTTATCTGGGAACAGCTTTTTATCGTGTGCCCACTGGACATCACATCTCTGCTCAAAGAGCCATTCTTCAAGTTCACGTGCACCAGAAACAGCAACTTCTCTTGAAAAATTTGGAACAAGAAGTACCTTCACGCAAACCACTCTCCCGATTTTGCTTGACTGCACAACTGAAACAGTTAAACGTCTGATTCGATGTACTTAGTATACCTAAAAAACTACGAACAATACCACAAAATAGAACATTCGTTCTATTTCACTATTTCTACAGAATGGTTCAAAACCACTGAAGCAAGATCTAAATCGTACGACCCTGCCCCAAGCTGCCCAAACAGCAAATATTCCACATTACCCTTAGCACCATGAATAGGACTCTCACATGCGCCTAAAGGACCCATATGAGCTTCTTTGAACGCTTCGGCAACCTTTTGCAACGTATGCAGACGCACGGACGAATCAGTCACAATGCCGCCCTCGCCCACTTCTTCTCTCTTAGCTTCAAACTGCGGTTTGACCAGCGTAACAAATACTCCTTCAGGAGCTAAAACATCTAAGACAGAGGGAAGAATTGACAGGATTGAAGTAAACGACACGTCACACACAGCTACATCAAAGACGTGAGAGTAGCCCAATTCCGGCAGCGAAGTAATATTTGTTCGTTCTAGCAGTTCAACCCTGCTATCGTTTCTAAGCGACCAATCAAACTGCGCATAGCCAACATCAACTGAGGTAACCGTAGCAGCTCCATTTTGAAGCAAGCAATCGGTAAAACCACCAGTTGAACAGCCAATATCTAAGCATTTTTTATGCTGTGCTGTAAAATCAAAAACTTCAAAGGCACTCTCGAGCTTAAGTCCGCCTCGGCTCACATACGGAATAGCGCCTTTTACGTGCAGAAATAATCCCTCAGGAACAAGCTCTCCTGCTGAAGTTAATCTTCTGTCGCGCGTAGAAACATCACCCGCAAGAATTGCACGTAATGCAGCTTGAGTGTCCTTGAAAAATCCTTGCCTAACCAGCTCTTTATCGAGCCTTTGGCGAGAAATGCGTTGAGACACTAGTGCTCATCGCTTTCTGAAACCACGTCATCAGACGACGTTTCATCTGCGGCTGAGGCCTCAACCTGCTCAGAAGAAGCTTGTTCATCAGTGGCTGCCGCTGCGCCGGTTGCGTCAGCTGCGCCCCCTGCTGCCTGAGCATGAACCAGGCGTTCTTCCTCTTCTGGCGTAAACTCTGTCGTGTCAACCATGTTGACAGCCTTTGAGCCTAGAGCAATTGCCTCGTCAAAGAGGTCAAGAGAATGCTCCAGCGAGACGTTCTTATCGCGAACTTGATCAACAATTGAATCAAGTCTTGCGGTTATCTGATCAAAGCTCTGATATTCAGACGTATCGATTTTTGCCATGGCTACTCTGCATCTTCCACAGAGCTTACTGGCTCTTCTTCAGAATTGTCCTGCTCAGCAGACTGCTTATGACACAGAGAATAAATGTCTTCTCCAGCCTCAACATCGTCAACAATACGGCCGAGAACACCGTTAATAAAACGAGGGGAATCGTCACCACAGTAGGCGCGAGCAAGGTCAACTACCTCGTTAATAGCAACAGCTACATCAACCTCAGGAACCTCCAGAATCTCGTAGAGAGAAATTCTTAGAAGATTGCGGTCAACAGAAGGCATGCGATCAATTGCCCAGTCTTTTGAGTAAGCAGCAATGATGTCATCAAGATCATCTCTGATGCCATCTGCTCCTACTGCCAGTGACTGCGCATACTCGTCAAGAGGTCCCTCGGAGAGCGTATAGTCTCCGTCGAGGACCTCAAGAACGCTGCGATTAGTGGCTTCAGCCTGGAACAAAAGCTGTAGTGCTTGGCTACGGGCGCGGGTACGTCCAAAAAACTTAACGCTCAAGCCTACTCCTTAGGAAAAACAAGGCTGTCAATGTAAACATCAACGGAAGCAATGCTGACGCCAATCTGCTCATTTACGGCAGTTGCAACAGCAAGTCTTACCTCAGAAGCAAGCTTTGTGAAAGGATAGCCATAGAAAACAGTAAGGTGAACTCCAAGATGAAGCTGGCCGTTCTCTACGCCTGCCTCAACAGCCTTCTCTGGAGCAAGGCTTCTGCTGGTAAAGACGTTAATAAGGTTGGATGTCAGTGTATCGTTTCCGCCAACGGAGGCAACACCTTCAACACTTCCAGCTGCGCCGGAGACAACCGTTGAAATTACATCTTTTGAGATGCCGATGCCTGCTATACGAAGCTCTGTTTCAGCCATGTCTACCCCCTAAAAAAGACAAACTGTCTTTGAAATAATTACTCAATACCTGTTGGGCGCTTATGCACCCAAAGCATATGCGTTAAACGCGAGAAACAAACTTGCCGTCGCGGGTGTCAACCTTAATGCGCTCGCCCTGGTTCAGATACATTGGAACCTGAAGCGTTGCACCAGTCTCAATAGTTGCTGGCTTGGTGCCGCCCTGAACGGTGTCTCCCTTGAAGCCAGGGTCAGTCTCAGTGATCTCTGCCTCAATAAACATTGGAGGCTCAACACCAAGAAGCTCAGTGTCTGCATAGAGAAGCTGTGCGTTATCGTTCTCCTTGAACCAGACGCTCTTCTCGCCAATGAAGTCAGCTGGAACAGCTACCTGATCGTAAGTCTCGTTGTCCATGAAGTAGAAGGACTCACCGTCATTGTAGAGATACTGCATCTCTTTGGTGAGCAGAAGAACGTTCTCAAACTTGGTACCAGCGTTGCAGGTCTGATCAATAACGCGGCCAGAGCGAAGGTCACGAATCTTATAGCGGACAAAAGCGCCGCCCTTACCTGGCTTTACGTGCTGGAACTCAACGATGGTGTAGTACTTATCATTAATCTTAAGGCCAAGGCCGTTCTTGAAATCTGCGGTGCTGATAGTTGCCACGTCTAACTCTTTTCACTCGATAAAGTCGCGAGAAGAACGTGAATTTTCAAACTACCCGCGACACGTATATGCATGTTGGATTTTATCAGTTTCACGCCTTCCGTGCTGGCGGCTCTTGTGAAAATGCAAAATTTGCTTACTTCTTTTTAATAAAACTCTCTTTAATAAGGCGAGGAAGCTGTGGAATTGCCATAAGTCCGTGCTTAAATACAAACCAGAAGTTTGGAGAACGTACGAGTTTCTCCTCCCCTATATAGGCGCGAATTGCCCTGAGTGTTGCTTTATTGTCTCGTGTAGAAAACGAGTAGTTACCATTACTTTTAGTAAAAATAGCAAAGCGAGAAATGCTTTTGGTACGTCCCATAACTGAGGCGGCCACATGATCTATCTGATCCCAGGGAATCTGGATGTAATCTTCAGGATTTTTTTGGTTGTAGAACTCAAAGGCCTTATTACCAATAAGGATATCGCCATACGTAGCTAGCCCATGAAATGACGTTGCCTTTGCGGTGAAATCGACCGTACTGTTTTGAGACTGAGCCATACAATCCTTTCAAAAATGGGTCGCACCCATTATAGAGCGCGACCCATATTCGTGCGAAGTTGAGTACTAATGCGTACTCTTACTCATTACATAAAGCCAAGGAGTCGACCAATAATACCAACGGCAAAGAGAGCCAGGATGATAGCAATTGGAGAGACCTTCTTCTTAAGCAGTGAGCAGCAAAGCAGTGTCAGACCAACAGCTGCCAGTCCAGGAACAAGCGAGTCAAGGTTGGACTGCAGTGTGGTTACCTTGACTGGGTCAAGGCCGTTTGGTCCAAGTGCAGCGTAAAGCTTTAATGCCTGGTGCATTCCCTCTACTCCTGAAGGAATGCTTGTCCAATCAATGTAGGCGCCTGCCTGCTGAGGAATGGTAGAAACAACTGGGGTAAATGAAATTGAAACCCAGCGCTGTACCAGGGCACCAATGATAAACATACCAAGAATAGAAGCACCCTCGGTAATCTTGCCCAGCATGCCGCCAGAAAGATCGGAAGAAATTGAAGCGCCTGCCTTGTAGCCAAACTCCTGGGTGTACCACAGGAAGGAAAGGCGGATGACGTTCCACAGAACAAAGAAGAGAATAGGGCCAAGTGCAGAACCACCAGCGGCAATAGATGCGCCGAGTGCTCCAAGAATTGGACGGACGGTAAACCAGAAGACTGGGTCACCAACACCAGCTAGAGGACCCATCATGCCTACCTTGACGCCCTGAATTGCAACGTCGTCAATAGGCTCACCGTTAGCACGTCCCTCCTCCAGTGCAAGGGTAACGCCCATGACTGGTGCAGAAACATAAGGGTGAGTGTTATAGAACTCAAGATGACGCTTAAGAGCGGCTACCTGATCTTCTTTTTTTGGATAAAGCTTTTTGATGGCTGGAATCATTGAGAATGCCCAACCACCGTTCTGCATACGCTCGTAGTTCCAAGAACCCTGAAGGAACTGATGACGAAGAGCAACAGACATGCGGTCTTTCTTAGAAAGCTGAATCTTATTCTCCATTAGTTTCACGCTCCTTCAGAATTAGTAGTTGTCAATAATATCGCCGAGCGGATCACCAGATCCGCCACCTGCGCCGCCACCCTGCTTAGCAAGGTCTTTAAGACCAATGTAGAGAATAGCAAGGCAAACACCAATAACACCAAGAGCAATAAGAGTGAGCTGGTTAATAGCAGCAAAGACAAAGCCAAGAGCAAAGAACGGCCAAACCTCACGAGTAGCCATCATGTTAATGACCATTGCGTAACCAACAGCAGCAACCATGCCGCCGCCAACTGCCATACCGCCAGTGAGCCACTTAGGCATTGCGTTTAGAGCATCAGTGACAATAGCTGGGTCAATGAAGCAAAGAGCAGCTGCAGGAACAGCAATACGTGCGCCCTGCATGAGGATAGCTACAATGTGCCAACGCTCGATTGCAGCAAAATCGCCCTTCTCGGCAGCTGCGTCCATTGCGTGGACAATACCAGTTGCAATAGTACGAGCAATCATGGTGAGGAACAGGCCTGCTACGGACAAAGGAATTGCAAGTGCAATAGAGGTGTTAATAGCAGCGGTGGTGTCAGTGTCTCCGCCGTTAAGTGCCAAAACCATAATGATTGCAGATGCGACAGATGCCAAAGCTGCGTCTGGTGCAACTGCAGCTCCGATGTTTGCCCAACCAAGAGCAATCATCTGAAGAGAACCGCCGAGGATAATTCCCTCAGCAGGGTGACCAGTCACGAGGCCAATCAACGAACAAGCAACCAGGGGCTGATGGAACTCCCACTGGTCAAGAATACCTTCCATGCCAGCAAGAAGAGCAACAATTACGACAAGCAGTATTGTGATAGGTGTCATTTCTACCTCCTTCTAGTTACTTACGATCAGCAAGTTCGGACTTAGCTTTTTTAAGCATTGCATCAAAGTTCTCTGCATTATCTGCAGGAACCTTACGTACATCAAACTCTGTACCACACTCGCGGATAGCCTCAAGAGTTTTTACGTCGTCCTCATCCATAGCAACTGCGTTGGTAACAACAACTTTGCCAACAGAATGAGCCATAGAACCAAGGTTTGCTTCCTTGATTTCTACGCCACCCTCAATAGCACGAAGCATATCTTGAGGAGTCTCAAACAGAAGCATTGCCTTGGTATTGCCAAAACGAGTGTCGTGAGCAATCTCAATAATCTTCTTAATAGGAACAACGTGGACATGTACTCCTGGAGGAGCTGCCTGAATAATCATGGTCTTGCGGAGCTCATCTTGAGCAACACCGTCAGAGCAGACAATAATGCGATCTGGCTTGGTCATCTTTGTCCACGTAGTTGCAACCTGACCATGCAGAAGACGGGTATCAATACGAGCAAGAACAATCTTAAGCTTGCCATCACCAATAACAGTACCCGCAGGAATTGCACCCCGAGGTGCTGCTGGAGCAGCAGGAACATCAGTAGGTGTTGCCTCTTGTGGCTCAAGCTCTTCTGGCTTAATCTTTACGCCCATACGAGCTTCAGAGTAAATCTCTTTTGCTACCTCAGCCGCAGTATCTACGCCAAGACGAGAGCCATAAGCTGCAATAAGCATTGGGAGGTTAAGGCCAGTAACAGCAACCCAATCCTCTTTACCCTCTTCCTCAAGAACGCGAGAAATCTGGTTAAAGGGGGTGCCACCCCATAGGTCAACCAAGAACAAGACATGCTCTTGATCTTCAAGCGTGGCAATTGCGTCGAGAATCTTCTGATGCAGGTCATCTGGGCCCATATCAGGAGTAAGCGTTACAGCTACAACGCCTTCCTGTGGTCCAAAAATCATGCCGCCAGAATCTTTGATGCCCTCGGCAAATTTGCCATGGCTGGCTAGAACGATACTAACCACTTCTACCTCCTTCTTTTCTACCTAATAAAACAAATGAAACTGTATACATAACAATGAAAATAACATTTACTTTTCTGATTTTATTACATAAGTCTAAAACATACCTCCACTAACCTAACTCTTTTTAAATTTTTTAGGTTTTATAAGCTAATTTTTAGGCGAGAAGGTCTTCTCGCCCTAGGAGATACGGTAAAAAATACGGCCAGAAACCCAAAGCTTCTGGCCGTAAAAATTCTGTATATCGCGTCTAGTTAGCAGCCAACAGACACAAGGTCGTGTGTGGACTGAGTAAAGACATCGTAGCCGTCCTCAGTAACAACGCCAAAGTCCTCAAGGCGGATACCAAACTTACCAGGCAGGTAAATACCAGGCTCATCGGTAACAACAGAACCTGCTGCAATAACCTTGTTCCAACGAGGGTTGAAGAATGGACGCTCGTGAATCTCAACGCCAACACCATGGCCAAGGCCGTGGCCAAAGTACTCACCGTAGCCAGCCTCAGAGATAACCTTAACAGCAAGGTTATGGATGTCAGAACCAGTTACACCTGCATGAATAGCTGCTGCGCAAGTTTCGTTTGCCTTGCGGACAACGTCAAAGACGTGCTGCTGCTCCTCGGAAGGTGCGCCAACAACAACAGTACGGGTCATATCTGAGTGGTAATCCAGGTAACCTGCGCCATAGTCCATAACAATCATGTCGCCTGTCTGAACCACGCGCTCGCCTGGCTGTGCGTGAGGATTAGCGCCATTAGGGCCAGAAGCAATGATGGAATCAAAGGAGAGAGCATCTGCACCGTTAGAGAGCATATAGTTCTCAAGCTCAGCACGAATCTGCTGCTCAGTAAGACCTGGCTTGATGTACTCGCAGATGTGGAGGAATGCCTTATCAGTGATTGACTGAGCATGCTTCATAAGCTCAATCTCTGCTGGGTCTTTAACAATACGCAGCTCAGCAATATCGCCATGCATACGTGGAAGTAGAGCAGCAATAGAGTGATCACGCAATGCCTGCTCAAGACCATCAAAGAACGCAAGATCAACGGTGTCCTCAATAGCAACTACGCGAGCACGAGCCTCAGCAATATGAGCGGCAACCCACTCGGTAGGAGTAGTGACTTCCTGGTCAAACTTCCATGGAGAATCAGCACCAAGGCGCTCCAGGAATGTGTTGTAGTAACGAGAGTCAGTGTGCATGAAGAGCTCATCCTGCGTAATAAATGCAGTATGTGCCTGCTCAAAGTCAAAGGTACGCTCAGCGTCAGTCAACCAACGAAGGTCTGGGTTGTGACGTAGAACAACAGCGTCGTAACCCCTCTGAGCCATTACCTCGCGAAAGCGCGCAACGCGCTTTGCTGCTGCCTGTAAATCTGCCATTTCAAATCCCTTCTCGAGATGTTTACAACAAAGAGTTGCACCTTGTGGAGTCGCCTCAGAAAACAGGCTCCTTACTGCAAGATGCGGCACTTTAATGCGAAGCGTGAGCCTCACACCAAGCGCGGGCATGTTCGGCGAGAAGTTCCTCGTCGACCGAAGCTAATCTTACCCTTCCAATAGACATTGGAATCGGCAACATAAAACGATTAGTAGAACGGAAACATTCCTGTTTGAGCGCTTCGATAAGCTGCTCAGAAGTAATGTCACAGGTAACAAAACCAATATTCAAGCGCTCAAGAATCTCGTCTTGGGCAAGCATATCGTCAAAAGAAAGCGACTCTTTAGCTACTGCGATTCTTGCCGAGAAACGCAGTGCGTCTGCATAAAGTGCAGAAAGAGGCTGATCAGCTGAGATGAGCGGACGAAGCGCCTCCACAAAAACCCAACCGTAAGGAACCGACTGCTGAATTGCAATAGCGGAAGAATCAGAAAGGCGGCCACGGGTCTTAGTAGACTCTGCTAGCTGCTCTGCAACTATATCGGCAACTCCAGAGGAGAGGTTATCTGCTCTATCCCAAATGCGGCCAAACTCCGCCTCATTATCAGACATAGCCGTTGCAACCATACATACCTGCGCAACCTTAGCGCTGTCATCGCAAAGATCCATAGCCTCAAGATCTGCAAAGCAGAAACGAGCACAAGGCTTTGTGGTAACAAGGCGCTGATGTTCAGCGTCAGTATCAAGTGCGCGAGGAGTAATAGACGAGACAATAACTGCTGCTAAATCAAGCGGAACAGTAGCAAGGGAGACTCCCCCACACCACTTGTTTGCCACGTGGTTAGCAAGAGAAATGACGCCCTCGTGGCCCACGGCAACTACTAAATCATCAGCTGTCAGATGCATTTCTGCCAAAGCAGACAATACCTGTGCCTCAGTTGCCACGGTAGTTGCTGCCTTGCCATCTTCTACATCTACACGTGTGACGAGAAAACCAATGGTAGTGAGGTCTCTACGCAGAAGCTCAGCAAGGTCTTCGTCTGCCTGATTGCTGACAAGAAAAGCACAGCGATGGGGTCTTCCCACTGCGGTTCTGAGCTCAGTACCAAAGTTTGAAAGAACGCCTGCACCAGAACGAAGTGCAATAGAGCCACCAGGAATAGAAACCCACTGTTTAATCTGAACAGGTGGCAATTCCTCTTCAAGCTCAGCCTGAACATTGTCACTCATAGAAGACCTCTTTCCCAAAGCAGTTTGCCAGAATCAATGGCTACCTGCTCAAACGTTTTCTCACGAATATCAATAGTAATATCAGCAGCGGCCTCATAACGTGGACGCAGGCGTCTATAGAGCTGAGTAGCGTTTTCAAAGCTTCCCAGATCAGGACGCCTATCCGTGCGCTGAATTTGACGAAGCGAGTCAGAAAGATCGCCGTCGAGAAACACAATGACTCCCATCTCACGCATAAGCGCAAGATTGATGTCCTTCTCGACAATTCCACCGCCACAGCTTACGAGCAGTGACTTCTTAGACTTAAGCGTGTGCAAAACCTCAGTTTCCGCCTGCCTAAAAAGCTCTTCACCGTCATCTTCGTAGATTTCTGCCAGTGATTTACCTGCTATACGCTCTGCTAGGCGATCGGTGTCAACATAACGGCGGTGAAACAGCTCGCCCAAATTACGCGCGAGTGTAGACTTTCCGGCGCCCAGAAAGCCTACAAAAAAGATATGATCACAGCCCTCATGTACAACGTATCTTGAATCGCGAAGCTCCATACTCCTCCAGCCTTTCAAGATGATTCTATCATCGAGTTGGAGCAAGTAAACTAAAGCCGTCTTGTTATGACGTAAAAGTTACATTTTTTAAAATGCGGCGCTCGATGTGACGAATGATATTGGTATACCAAAGATCCTCATTGGACTGCGGCTTTACCAAAATAGTTGAGACGCCAGCCAAATTACCTGCAATAACATCAGTAAAAATCTGGTCTCCCACCATCACGGTTTGCTCTTTAGTTGCCGAGAAACGCTTCATAGCTGCAGTTAAAGCGTGAGGCAGCGGTTTGCAAGCAAAGCCTTCTCCCTCAATTCCCAGCTCACGAGCGCTACGCTGGACCTCATCAAGGTGAATGTTATTGGAAATGAGGCAGAGCGTTAATCCTGCCGCATGAGCCTTCTCAAACCAAGCAGAGACCTCTGGCGGTACCGTCTTGGTGTCTCGGGGCACACAGGTATTATCGCGATCTAAGAGCACAAGTTTAATCCCCTGCTGAACCAAATCCTCTATTGAGATGTATTCAACAGCAGAAACGTATTGTGTTGCTTTGGTCAAACTCATGCCACACCAACTATTGCTTGCTTGAGGCTTCACGCTCGCGTGCGTTTTCAATAGCCTGCTGATGCTCTTCGTACGTCTCTGAGAATACGTGCTCATCCGAGGTAATCCAGAAGTAGTAATAATTGGTAGTTGCTGGCTCCATTGCCGCCTTAATAGAGGCATAACCTGGGGAGCAAATAGGCGTAGGAGTCAAGCCCTTAAACGCATACGTGTTATAGGGGTCGCTTGTCATCGAACTGAGCTCTTCTGCAGTAGCTTCCCTACCCAAAGAGTAAGCAAGAGTAGCGTCACTTTGGAGATACATATCATCGTACAGGCGGTTATAGAAAACGGATGCAACCTTAGGACGGTCATCATCAGTCAGGGCTTCTCGCTCAATAATAGATGCCATGGTGATAATTTGCTCGTTAGTAAGATTCAAGTTGTAACGCTTATTGAGCGTAATGCGAGCAGCGTCCAGGTTAAGATCAGCTGTCTCTGTCTCAAACTGATCAAGCATGGCACGGATGACCGTATCGGCAGTCACATTGCTTTCTGTAAAGGTATAAGTCTTGGGGAACAAGTAGCCCTCAAGAGAATCGTTAGCGTCTACCGCACCAGCAAGGAACGGATAGTCAGCAACATAATTGGATGCTTTTGCCTGATTCAAGAAATCATCGCGAGAAATACCAAAGTAGTCCTGAACCAAATCCGCAACCTGAGAAACGGTATAACCTTCTGGTACAACAAAGCCACTACCAGGAGCATTAGGGCCAGAAATAAGCAGGTGAACGATGTCTGCTGGCTTGGTACCAGTGGTAATAACATAGATACCGCTCTTAATTTTCTGCTCAGCATCCTGACGCTTTACCTGGTTTAAAAACTCGCTCTTAGTAGCAATAATTTTGTTCTCAAAAAGAATCTTTGCGACTTCCTGCGCACCAGCACCATCTGGAATAGTAATGGTAACTTGCTGACCAGCGGTAATTTCTTGTGTATCGGAATTAGCGCGAGAAAGCTCTGGAAGCGCTACTTTCCATACAAAGATGCCAAGGGCCGCAACCATGATAAAAGCGATAAGTGCCGCAAAAATACGAGAACGCTTTGAAGCCTTCTTATCTCTATGCTTTACCTGCTTGTTCTTTGCCATATGAGTGACTTGAGCGCTTCTTGAAGAAAGCTTGCCACCAGTAAGTGCAGGCAGCGATCCTGTAGCCTCAACTGAAGGCTGCGTAATCTGTTCCTGCTGAGCCTGCTCTTCCTGAGCCTGTCCTTCTGGTACAGGAGAAGAAAAATGTGCGCCCTGACGACGCGGAGAAGAACCATTGGATAGGGTGGGCATTTAGTCTCCCTTATTCATCTGTGCATCAAGCCATGATTGCAAAAAGAGCGAAGCTGCAACCATGTCAACTTTTCCACGCATGGCTTTCTCAGATAAACCTTGCGCTCGAAGAATCTTCTTTGCTTCCGCAGAAGAAAGTCTTTCGTCAGTAAATTCTAATGGAAGTTGGCAGTTCTTCGCAATTTGCTCAGCTTGAACGGTAATTTTTTGGGCCTGTGGTCCATCTTCGCCGGCGAGCGTTTTAGGACGACCGCACAAAAGCAGTTCTGGCTCCCAATCGTCAAGCACAGCCTTAAACGTTCGTGCATGTGAGAGCACCTCTTGCGCAGGTAGCACGCAAACAGGTGACGCAATAGCACCATCGGGGTCACTTATAGCAACCCCGATGCGAACTTCACCAATATCTAAAGCTAAAACACGCAAACGTTACGCACCAAGCTTTGTTTTTGCAGCCTCAAGCGCATCATCAATTCCTGCAGCATTTGAGCCACCTGCCTGCGCCATTGCTGGCTTACCGCCACCACGGCCACCAACAAGCTCTGCAATCTCTTTTACAATGTCTCCTGCCGAGAAGCCCGCTGCAACCGCAGAATCAGTGGCACCTGCAAGCAGGGAAACCTTACCGTCAGCGGTTGCGGATGCAATGACGCAAGCAACAGGCTGGCCGTCAGATGCATCACGGATGCCGTCCCATGCGGAGCGGAGTTCTTTGCCAGAAAGGCCCTCAAGCTTAGCAATTACGCAGCTATAGCCATTAAGCTGAACAGCAGACTTAAGTGCTTCTGCTACCTGGTTGCTGCCTGCTCCGGTAAGAGCGGCCTCAAGCTTATGGTTTGCAGTGCGAAGATCTAGCTGCAGCTGCTCAACGCGGTCTGCAACAGCAGAAGGACGAACCTTCAGAGCTGCGGCAACCTCATCAAGCTGAGCCAAGCGCTCATCAACGTACTCGATAGCGCCCATAGAAGTTACAGCCTCAATACGCCTTGAGTTAGAACCAACGGAGCTCTCAGAAATAATCTTGAAGAGACCAAGATCTGCTGTGTTACGTGCGTGAGTACCACCGCAGAGCTCACGAGAGAATGGAGTGTCTTCTGCACCAGCAGAGACAACGCGTACGACATCACCGTACTTCTCGCCAAAGAGTGCAACAGCACCAGCGGCCTTTGCATCCTCAATGCTCATAATCTGAGTAACAACAGGCTTAGCAGCAAAGATTTCTGCGTTTACCATGCCCTCAATGCGATCGAGCTCATCTTTGGTAAGAGCCTCAAAGTGCGTAAAGTCAAAGCGCATACGATCTGGAGCAACAAGAGAACCAGCCTGGTTCACGTGGTCGCCCAGAACCTTCTTGAGCGCTGCATCAAGCAGGTGAGTTGCGGTGTGGTTGCGACGAATGAGCTCACGACGACCAGCGTCAATGGTTGCGGTGACAGAGTCACCAACAGAGACGGTGCCCTCCTCTACCACGCCAACGTGGGACTCAAGTCCGCCGTCGCGGTGCTTGGTATCAGTGACGTGAACGTAGAGACCAGGAGCTGTCAGCTTGCCAGTGTCCCCTACCTGGCCGCCCATCTCTGCATAGAAAGGCGTACGGTCAAGTACAACCTCAACCTCAGAGCCAGCAGAAGCGGACTCAACCTCCTGTCCGTCCTGAACAAGAGCAACAACACGAACGCCGGAGAGCTCATTGTTGTCGTAGCCGTCAAAGACGGTCTCATCAAGGCGGTCAGAGAGTGCAACCCAAATGCTCTGAGCATTACCCCAGGCATCACGGTTAGCAGACTTACGAGCACGCTCACGCTGCTCAGTCATTGCAGCATCAAAGGCGTCCATGTCAACAACGTGACCTGCATTTGCAGCAATCTCACGAGTAAGATCAATAGGGAATCCGTAGGTATCGTGCAGAAGGAATGCAACCTCACCGGAAAGCTGTGCGCCATCCTCTAGCTGCTCAAGCTCTGCAGTGAGCTTGGACTCACCTGCGTCGAGTGTAGCGCCAAAGCGCTCCTCTTCTGCGGTCAGAATGCCGTCGATAAGAGCGCTCTTCTCAACAAGCTCTGGATACTCTGCGCCAAGCAGCACTGCAACCTCATGTGCATACTCTGCCATGAAGGTGCCCTGAATGCCCAGTAAGCGGCCGTGGTAGACAGCGCGACGGAGCAGGCGGCGAAGAATGTAGCTTCTACCCTCGTTACCAGGGAGAATGCCGTCGCCAATCATAAAGGTTACTGCACGAGAGTGGTCTGCAAGGATACGCAGGCTGCGGTCAATCTCATCAGTTGAGTGATACTTTTTACCAGAGAGCTTCTCGCCCAAAGAGATGAGGGTACGCATGATGTCACCCTCGTAGTTGGTGCCCTCATGCTGCATGATAGCTGCGATACGCTCAAGGCCCATGCCGGTATCGATGTTGCGGTGAGGAAGCTCGGGCAGAGAGCCATCTTCCTGGCGGTCAAACTGAGTAAAGACGAGGTTCCAGAACTCAAGGTAACGGTCGCCATCGTCTCCAGGGGCATCTCCCTCAAACTCAGGACCCTGGTCAAAGTAAATCTCAGAGCAAGGGCCACAAGGACCAGTTGGACCAGCTGCCCAGAAGTTGTCCTCCTCGCCCAGACGGGTGATGTGATCTTCTGCTACGCCAAGAGACTTCCAAATCTCAATTGCCTCATCGTCGTCAGTAAAAACAGTAAAGTACAGACGATCAAGAGGTAGGCCCAGGTGTTCTGGAGAAGAAATAAACTCCATTGCCCAGGTACATGCATCGCGCTTGGTGTAACCGCCAAAGGAGAAATTACCCAGCATCTCAAAGAATGAGAGATGGCGAGAATCGCCAATGTTGTCAATATCGTTAGTACGAAGGCACTTCTGGCAGGAAGTTGCGCCAATCTCCTTCATAGTCTTGATGCCCTGGTAATATTCCTTGAACTGGTTCATGCCAGCATTAGCAAGAAGCAGCGAAGGATCAGAAGGCACCAGAGATGAAGAAGGATAGCGCTTGCAACCCTTGCTCTCAAAGAAGCTTAGGAAGTCCTCGCGAATCTCTGCTGTTGTCATTGTTTTATAGTCAGCCATAAAGTACTTCTCCGTATTCAAATAACTACTCTTTTGTACTGTCTGAGTCTACCGCATCTGACGATGGTTTATCTGGTTCCTTAGTAACTTCTTGAGTATTCCTAAAAAGTAACTGAGAAAAATCATGTCCAAGAATCTTGGGTGCGGGAGCTGAAGACTTGCTGCGCACATGAGCCGTAGTGTCTTGATCAACTAAACGAGATTCCTCAAAGAACTTTGGGTCATCTAGAGCATCATACTCTGGCAGAATAGCGCCAGACTCATCCACATACTGCGTCGAGTTAAAAAGCGCGCCATTTGGCGAGACAATCTGTCTACCCGAATACTTCTCAAAGAAGTACACAAAGATGCCCCTCAGTGCTGCTGTCAAAGGTATGGCAAGAATAGTTCCAACTACTCCGCCAAGAGCGCTGCCAATGACAATACCAACGAGCGAAAGACCAGGGTGAACTTTAACGCTAGTTGCCATAACCAAAGGTGAAAGCACATTATCAACAAGATTTTGTACAACCACCAAGATAACAATGGTCCATACGGTCATGATAGGGTCTACCAAAATGCTTAAAATCAAAGCAATGCCTGCCGAGAAAACCGGTCCAACAACAGGAATAATGCGGAAAATTCCCGTAAGCATACCGATAAGTGCGGCATAAGGATTACCTAAAATTAAGCAGCCAATATACACAAGGATACCGTTTACCACTGAGGTAATGATGGTACCTCTCATATATCCGCTGGTAGACCTACTAAGAATAGCAAGAATAAGTCTGAACTCATTTTCTTTACGAGGACCAACAATACTGGCAAGCTCACGGACAATAACGGGATAATCTTTTGCAAGCCAATATGCAAGCACCAGACCTAAGAAAAAGACCATAAGCTGATTTGCAATAGACGAGATATTGCCAAGAGCAGATGATGAAAGCCAGCTCAAAATACCAGAGGCAACAGATATACCAATGCTTGATGCCTGCTCAATAACAAGCTCAACAGTCTGTCTCACTGCAGGATTACTCTGTGAATCAAAGCTCTGCCAAAACTCCCTGGCCATTGCTCCTATCTGACTCGCATACGAAGGAGCATTCTTGAGTAGCGTGGTAAGCTCAAGCACTAATGGCTGAGCAATCAAAATCAAAAACTCTACAAGCACTATGAGCGTAAGAACAAGTGCAATCAGAGCAGAGATACCACGTGGTACTCCCCTGTCTTCAAGCCAGTTGGTAACTGGACTACAAACAAACGCAATGACAGCACCAATGGCTAGCAGTTCAACAGCTTGTCCCAAGATACCTAAGACGTAGAGAGCAAGTGCAAACAATCCTGCTAGGCCAATAGCTGTCCATACCATAAGGCCGCGTTGTTTCCATCTCTCAACAGAATTAAAAAGATTCTGATTATTTTGATCCATTAACGATTCACACTTTCTGGGTCAATCTTCTCCTGAATTCGCTTTAAAGTGCGACGTAAAAGTCTTGAGACCTGCACCTGAGAAATATTGAGCTTCTCAGCAATCTCTACCTGCGTAAGGCCCTCGACAAAGCGCATGCGAATGATCTCTTGCTCCCGTGGTGAGAAGTCTCTAATGGCCTCTTCAAGAACAATGCGGTCATCAGAACCAGCAAGATCTTCATCTTCGGTCACATACTGATCAATGATTGAAGGAGTCTCGTCGCCATCGGCGCCAGAGCCGCCTCCCTCAAGAGGAACAGAGCTATAAGCGCTAGAAGACTCCATAGCCTCAAGAACTTCTTCAACGTTAGTATCAAGGCGCTGGGCGATCTCTTCAATTGAAGGGCTTCTTTGCAGCTCTTTAGTCAAATCATCAGTGACCTGATTAATCTTGGACGAAAGCTCCTGCAAACGACGAGGAACACGTACTGACCAGCCTTTATCGCGGAAGTGACGCTTGATTTCTCCCATGATGGTTGGCGTTGCATATGTTGTAAATTCAAGACCACGATCAGGCTCAAACCTATCAATTGCCTTGATAAGTCCAATGGTTCCCACCTGAATCAAATCATCAAGGGGTTCTCCTCGGTTTTTAAACTTGGAGGCCAAAAAGCGCACGAGGTTTAAGTGACTCACAATAAGCTGGTCTCTTACCTCAGGGTCTTTTGTTTCTTTATATTGGGCAAAGAGCTTTCGTGTTCTATCTTTATCCCAGGCCGGGGTACCTTTAGAAGCACGGCGAGCAGCTCTTCTTGCGGCTTTCTGCTCTTCTGCAGATGCCTGTACTGCCTCGTTTGCTTCAGGTTTAGGCATGTGCACCGCCAGAAATCTTTACAAGATGAAGCGTATAACCGTCATCGCTAAGCGCAAACTCATCACAAATAGCGGAGAGTAGTAACTCTACAAGCTCTAGTGGCTGAGAATTATCTGTCTCAGACTCAACTGGATCCTCATCACCCAAGTCAAAATCAATACCCATAGTATTGTCTTCGAGGGTAAACGTAATATCTACAGAGTCTTTCTGAGTACCGCAAGCAAAGACAAAGCCTTCTTCTGCGGCCATTTTGACATCTTCAAGCTCATCAACGTTCATCTTGCACAAAACAGCAAGATTAGCAGCCATCATTCTGACTGAACGAGCAAATGTTGGATCTGCTGGAGCGGAAAGTTCAACAATTTTTTGTGCCATTACAATCTACTCCTCAGACTTCTGAGAAGACTCAGAGCCGTACTCAATATAGAACTGCTCAGTGCGAGCTGGTTTAGAATGCTTTGTCTTGTCCTGAGAAAGCAGAGGAAGCTCCTCAAGATACTCCTGAGCACGCTGCGCACTCTGCTGTGCTGTTGCAGTTGCACCGCTCAGGCGAGCCTGAGCTACCTCAGCAAGCTTGGAAGGATTCAGAGATCCGCCAAGACCAGTTCCCAGCTTTGAAACAGACTCAACAACGCCTGTCACCGCATCGCTTGCAGCCTTGCTGACTGTTGCAGTTACTGCAGAAGCAGCACCAGAAACGGTTGCTACATCACCAAGAACCACATTGAGGCTCTCAAGAGAGGTATTAGCGTTCTCTGCAGCCTCATCAACTTTCTGCATAAGTGCAGGTAGCTGCTTAATGGTTGGATCAAGCTCATCAACCATGCCATCAATTTTTGAAATAACGGGTTGAATCTGCTCAATAGTGTTGTTAGCTGAGAGTGTAATCTCAGTAATTGACTTTCTTGTTGTTCTTAGGGTCAGAGCAACCTCGACAATAGCCCAAACACCAGCTACGGCTAAGACTACAAGGGCAATCTGTAGGTAATCCATCTATGCCATCCCTCAAAGCTAACGGTTACAGTTCTCTCTATTTTACCCGAGGAGCGCCTTCTTAATGCTCCCACTTGGGTAATTCAAATTCTTAGGCTTCATCGTGACGATCACGCTCTGTAGCTGCAATTCTCCACGCTTCCCAACCTCTTGGAGATGGCGAGAAGAACGCACCACGTTCAAGTCCTTCTGGAAGATAACGCTGTTCAATCCACCCGCCAGGATAGTTATGCGGGTAGAGGTAGTTGCCGTACTCCTCTGAACCAGGGCGCGTGCGATCCCTTAAGTAACTTGGAACTTCTCGCCTTGGACCTGTTCTAACCTCATGAAGTGCAGCATCAATACCTGCCTCTGCAGCATTAGATTTTGGTGCCAGTGCCATATAAATAACCGCTTGCGCAAGGTTAATTCTGCACTCGGGATATCCAATGACCTCGGCTGACCTAAATGCTGCATGTGCAATGAGCAGCGCCTGAGGATCGGCATTGCCAATATCCTCTGAGGCCAAAATCATAATGCGTCGAGCAATAAATTTAGGATCCTCACCTGCATCAATCATGCGCGCAAGCCAATACAGTGCCGCATCTGGGTCTGAGCCTCGCATAGACTTAATAAACGCAGAGATAATGTCATAGTGCATATCTCCTGCTTTATCGTAGGGAAGTCCGCGACGAGGATTTGCCTCAAGAACGTTTTGCTTGGTAATAACAAGCGGCTCAGATGCCTTACTATCAGCTGATTCTGGAACGTCAACCATCTGAGAAGCAAGCTCAAGAGAAGTTAGGGCTGCGCGACCATCTCCGCCTGCAAGCGTTACAATCTCTTTACGAGCAGCTTCATCCAGAACAAATGCGCCTGCAAGGCCGTCGTCTGACTCAAGTGCTCGCTGAATGAGCTCATCGATTGCCTCATCTGACAATGCATGCAGCTCCACTACACGAGAACGAGAAATCAGAGCACTATTAACCTCAAAGTAAGGGTTTTCTGTAGTAGCCCCAATAAGTACAACTATTCTATCTTCTACTGCGTGAAGCAAGGCATCTTGCTGAGAGCGCGTAAAACGATGAATCTCATCAATGAACAGAATAGTTCTTCTACCTGCTGTTAAAAGCCTTGATTCTGCGGCCTCAATCTCTCTACGAAGATCTTTAACGGTGCCCGTAATTGCAGATACTTCTACAAATTCTGCGTGTGTTGTATGAGCAATGATGCGCGCGAGCGTGGTCTTACCGGTGCCTGCTGGACCGTACAACAAGACAGACGAAAGTGAATCGTGCTCAATAGCTTTGCGCAGCCACGAGCCAGGACCAACTGCATCTTCCTGGCCCACGTATCCATCAAGCGTGGTAGGACGCATGCGGGCTGCAAGCGGCGCATTAGCTTTTTTAGCGGCACGTTCCATGCCAGAAAATAAAGTATCCATGCAGCTATTTTACCCCGTCTCAAACATAAAAGCTTGGCGAGAAACCCGCTCAACACAAATGCTCTTAAAGTATCCGTTTGCTGCGTTATGACCGACCCCAGTCTTACGCACGTACCCCTTCTGCAAAGTAGCTTCTCTTTGGAAAGAGCTCCTGAGCTTCTGGGAAAAGTGCTTCGCAGGTAGCCACAAAGTAGTCATCGGTCATTGCGGAAATAAAATCAACAGCAGTGCGATGTACATCGCTCTTCCAGTCATACGTATGACCGTACCTAGAAAGGTGCCTACTCACCGGCTCAATATGATGCTTAAAGATTGCAAGGCTCTGATCGCCAGATTGAAGCGAAGATAATTCGTACTCATACAATTTCTCAAACAGATGCTTAATGTCTTCAGAAAAATCACCATTGGCTTCTGATGCACCATAAATCTTCTGGTAATTCTCGCGCTTTGCTCGTTTCATCTCTTTAAACGCCTCTTCTGAGAGAGAAATCTGAGGCTTACCAAAGCTATTCTGAACAATATCTGCAACAAAAGCAGAAGTAGCCCATGCGTTATAAGCGCCGCCAAGACCATCATCAAACGTTTCTTCTGTTGCAGCGCCTGCACGAAGCGCATCCTGCCTATCCTTTCCAACATACGCAATGATGTCGGAGATGCGCATGACGCAACCTTCGAGCGTCATAGGACGCAGATGTGCAATAGCCTGAGGACCTCTCTCCCAGCAATCTTCTACCACCTTATCAAACTCATCAAAAGTTGAAAGATCACTCATTTGAAGTATCTGCTGTTCAAACTCACCGTTGTGGGAAATTACTCCATCAAGTGTCTGCAAAGAAAGGTTTCTTGCATAGAGTCCGTCAAGCACGCGCACACTTTGTACGTTATGAAAAAACCAGCGTCCTGTTTGTTCATGGTAAATATCATTAAGGAAATACTCCCCCGCATGACCAAAAGGAGTATGTCCCACGTCATGACCAAGAGCAATTGCTTCAATCAAATCCAGATTAAGACCAAGTGCACGGCCAATATCTTTAGCAACTCTACAAACAAGCTGCTCATGAAGGCCACGACGCGTAATGTCATCATGCGCGCGGAACGAGAAGACCTGTGTCTTGCCGTTTAGTCTGTTATATGCAGGAGTATGCATGATTTTCTCGACATCTCGCATAAAAGCGGGACGCAAAAGCGATGCCTGATCATGGGTGGAATCTCGGCGAATGATGTCTTCATTTTTGCACGCGTAAGGACTTAAGGTGCCCTTAGCTATTTGCTCAGCCACAAGGGCTTGCGTTTCTTCTGAAAGTTGCCCAGTCATATGAGGTGCAAAAGGATTAGTAATGTTCATGTGTATCCTCTCTAGATGTTTTTCACCTCTAGTGTAGAAGTTTCACCGGACAAAAACTCATGATGAATTTTGAGAGAGCTTTTGGGAGAGTTTGACGTCTAAAAAAGGCTATCTTGAGCTGGCTGTTTTAAAGCTTCAAACAGGTTTTTTGCCAAAAGTGCCGCACCCTTAGAATTTGGATGTACATCGTCAGCAAAATATTTCTTCTCCTGCGGCAATAGTTTTTCTCCAGAAATACACTGCAGACCAAACTTACCAGCAACTTCTTCAATAATTTGAGGAACCTCAGCATAACAAGAATAAGGGTGCGTGGGATACGTATCCTCAAAATAAGGCGTAGGCGTCAAAACCACCACGCGCGTATCTGCATACATCTGAGAAATCTGCCAGAGCGAATTTTGAATATCGTACGTTACCTGCGACTTTGAACATTTTTCGTATCGATAATTTGCTCCAAGTGCAACAACAACTAAAGAAGCATCCTCAATAAACGTATACGAGCCAGGCTGATAAACTTGTCCACCAATTCCCTGGTTAACCACCTCAAGCTTCATGCGTTTAGCAAGACAGCGTGGCCAAGTTTTGTCTGGGCGTTCCACAACAAAACCCTGCGCAATAGAATCGCCAAACACCGCCAGCTTTTTCTTAGGCTCATCGGGCGAGAAAAACGTGCCGTTGCCACGAAGATTTTTAACGGAAGCGCTCTGTAAACAGGGCAAGTAAACACTCACGTGATGCGTGTCATTAAAACCTGGAAGTCTAGCAAGGTCATCCTGAGGTCTCTCTGTTTCTAGATGAATAGAAAGTGTCTGTTCACCTGCATCATCCAGTGAAAAGTTCTTGTAAGGTTTACCGTCAACCGTTACAAATACGGAACTAAGCTTTTTCAAATACGTTGTTTTAAGTAACTGTAAAACAGAAGAGGTTCCCTTAGGAACTTTGTCAATTTTTAGATCGAGCGCCACTTCTGAGCTGTCCGTGGTAAAGGCAACTTGAATATCTGAAGTACAAGCGGCCATCTGTTTAAAAAGACCGGGGTGCCAGGAAGAGCAAGAGCCAATGACTCTAAGTTGATTGGGAGAAATACGCAGCGGATGAACCCATCCTTGAGCAAGCTTTTCTGACCATGGTGCACCAAGTAAAAACTTAGATGCTGGCGAACTAATGCTCCACTCCCCAAATTCCATACGCACCTCCAATCACAGGTTAAATTACTATAGTTATATACTACGAGGTTAATAGGCAGTATTACAATCTTTAGTAACGAATAAACTGCTCTTGTTGTCCATAGGGAGGCAACAGATATGTTTGGCGAGAAGATATTTAATTTTTCAGAACCGATTTCTAGAAAAACATTTCGCACAGTATTTCTTATTAGTTTTCTTGCCTATCAGGGTGCACGACTACTGTGGAAACAGGGACTTATTCCGCCGTTGCTATTTTTTCTAGTATCAACTCTGCTTGGGATTATTAATTGGTATCTCATTTTTAGAAGCGATATTAAAAAGCGGGCAAAAATTTCACTTTTAGTTTTTCTTGCCTTTGCTCTCGTATTTGAAATTAGCCATGTTATTTATTTTATTTAAACAAAAGCCCTCTTCCACCAACGTTGAACTGCCTCCCATTTCTTGGACATAAGAAATGGGAGGCAGTTCAAAACACACCTAAGTCGGATATTCTGTTAAAAAGACGTATACATGACGCTGAAAATGCCTCAATCATGCAGATTATC
>CAUUGK010000005.1:0-31428 GCA_963544765.1 uncultured Atopobiaceae bacterium | reverse complement strand
GTGCCCTTGGGAAGTCTACCATCACCAAACGTTGCACTTGCTTTGAGAATTCAAGGGGCAAAAACACCTCTTCCCTACTCGTATCAAAAATCAACCTGCATAAAAGTACCCGGCTATTCATATACATGAATAGCCGGGTACCAAAATGCTGAAAGACCGCGTGCCGTGTACGGTCTACGCAAACCCTACGCAAACTGCGTACCGCTAAAGCCACATCAACGCTAACGCCATCATTACAGGCATAGTAACTAGCGATAACAAAGTTGACCCAGCAACTAATCCAACTGCGTATTCGTAGTCCTTGCCGTATTTTTGCGAAAACATTGCCGTCAATGCTCCTGATGGTGTCGCAAAAGTGATAAACAATACCAGCTTTATTGCCTGGTCAAGTGGAGCAAACCACAAGATTCCAAGTGTAATTAATGGCATAACCAAAAGCCTCAAAAAACTTGCAAAGTAAATCCATTTATCCTTGATGAGCTCGGCAATTTTTGCCTCAGCCAAATATGCTCCAAGAACAATCATTGCAAGACCTGCATTAAGATCCGCAATCTTCGAGATTGAAATCTTCAAAATTGGGTGCAAATGAATGGAAAATACAAACAGCAAAAGGCCAACAAAAATCGTAATAACACCAGGGTTGGTTGCAATCTTTTTAAACGAGATTTCCCTTTTATCCTGAGAAACCAACCACGCGCCGTACGTCCAAACAAAGAAGGTTACGCACACAATACACATCGAGACATAGAAAACATACTCGACACCCAAAACACTCTGGACAATAGGGATGCCAATAAATCCTGAGTTAGTAAAAATAACCGAAAACGCTGCCAAAGACTGCTTATTTCCGTACACACACCTAGTAACTAGAATGGTGACGCCTGTAATAATTGCCGAGAAAATCACGCACCACCCAGCTTCAATCAGACGCTGCATGCTGAAATCGGTTAAGAATGACTGCACAACAATACATGGACTAGCTGCGTAAAGAATAACATTGCTCATCTGTGCTATGCCATTGTGCTCGATCATCTTTACTTTAAATAGCGCAAAACCTATGCCCATCATGACAAACATCGCGGCAATGTACGTTATCAGTACAGGAAGCGTTTCTTCGAGGGACAAAACCATTATCGACAGTCCTTAACGTTGGCAAATACTTAGATTGTTTGGATACTGCTTGGTTTGTTGCTTGGTTTGTTGCTGGGGTGATACTCGAGTTGGTGCTTAATGCTGGTTGGCGCCGTTCGAACAGCGCTGATGTCTGCTTGAAAGCTGTAATCCCAAAGCCCAGCTTACACCAAGGCAAGCTGGGCTTACTGGGCTTACTACTCTTAAAGATTTTCGCCGTTCGAGGAAATAACATCCTTGTACCAGAAGAAGCTCTTCTTTCTGCTGCGCTCCAATGTGCCTGTGCCGTCATCGTACTTGTCTACAAAAACAAAACCATAGCGCTTTGCCATCTCGCCGTCAGCATTACTGACCAGGTCAATGCAGCCCCAAGGAGTGTAGCCAATAACCTCGACACCATCCTTAAGCGCTTCTTTTACTGCCTTAATGTGCTCGCGAAGATACTCAATACGATAGTCGTCATCAATAGATCCGTCAGGATTAACCGTGTCGTTTGATCCAAGACCATTCTCGACAACCATGATAGGAATCTGATAGCGCTCATATACCTGGTTGAGCATGATGCGCAGGCCCATTGGGTCAATAGGCCACTCCCATGCGGTCTCCTTGAGATATGGATTCTTAGCGCCACCCAACAGATTTCCGCTGGTCTCCTCGCTAGGATCAACACTTGCGCACTGGGACTGGTAGTAGCTATGCGTATAGAAATCTACCGTTCCCTCCTTCAAGATACGAAGGTCTTCTTCGGTGATATCAAGCGTGACTCCTGCCTCGTCCCAAACACGCTGAGCAAAGTAAGGATACTCACCACGAACCTGCACGTCAGAACAGTAATAATTACGGTACTGATTACGCTCACGTGCAAGCTCCACATCCTCTGGATTTGGCGTCAATGGATACGAGAGCAGATAAGCAATCATGCATCCAACTTTGTTCTCAGGGTCAATCTCGTGCGCAAGCTTAACAACCTTTGCGCTCGCAACAAATTGGTGGTGCAATGCCTGGAATCGCTTCTGAGGAATATCAACCTGATTACGCAGGTCAAACGAGCCTGGATTGAGCATACCAAGGCTCATGTAGTTGCCAATAGAAAGCATACCAATGTTGATTTCGTTAAATGTCAACCAATAGCGGCATTTACCCTTATAGCGGTTTAGCACGGTCTGGGCATATTTTACAAACAGGTCAATTGTTTGGCGAGAAGCCCATCCATCAAGCTGCTGACATACGGCAAAAGGAAGCTCGTAGTGTGACAGCGTTACCAGCGGCTCAATGCCATACTTGTGGCACTCATCCATAACGTTGTCATAGAACTGAAGGCCTAGCTCATTAGGAGTCTCTTCAAACCCTGTTGGGTAAATTCTGGTCCAGTTGATGGAGAATCTAAATACCTTAAAACCCATTTCAGCGAGAAGAGCGATGTCCTCCTTGTAATGATGGAAGAAATCAACGCCGTCGTGGCAGGGGTAATACTCATTGGGATCAAGCGTTGGAGTAATCTTTCGAGGATGATGGTGGTTACCGTTGGTAGCCATATCCATACAGCTAGGACCCTTACCATCTACATCCCAAGCGCCTTCAAACTGATTAGCGGCAGTTGCGCCGCCCCACAAAAAATTCTCTGGAAATACCATATTCACTCCCCCTGATTTTCTCGTCAGATAAACTTTGGGCCACTAGCTCACACGAACCAGTGGCCCAAAAGAACTCGCTAGTCTAAGTCAGCGCCGTTTGATTCAATAACCTTCTTGTACCAGAAGAAGCTCTTCTTGCGGCTTCTGTCATACGTACCATTACCATCGTCGTCAAGGTCAACGTAAATGAAGCCGTAACGTTTTGACATCTGACATGTTGACATAGACACCAGGTCAATGCAGCCCCATGGCGTGTAACCCATGACATCAACACCGTCTTCAATAGCTGCACCAATTGCTGCAATATGCTCTCTGAAGTAAGAAATTCTGTAGTCGTCATCAATTGAGCCGTCAGGATTGACGGTGTCGTAAGCGCCAAGGCCATTCTCGACAATGAAGAGTGGTTTCTGGTAGCGATCATACAGGTCGATCAAGGCATACTGAAGGCCCGTTGGATCAACCTGCCAACCCCAATCAGAAGTATCGAGGAATGGGTTCTTGACGCCGGTAGCCATGTTACCGCTAACCTTCTCGCGCTTGGCGGCATCAATAGAATCAACGATGGTCATGTAATACGAGAAAGACACAAAGTCCACAGGATACTGCTTGAGAATTGCCTCGTCACAGAGGCCAAAGTCAACGTGAATATCCTTCTCGGCCCAGTAGTTGAATACCCACTGAGGATACGCGCCACGAACCTGAACGTCTGAATAGAAGAAGTTCTCTCGGTTGTCTTTGAGAGCCAAGAGCATGTTCTGAGGATTGCAGTTCTCTGGATACGTGAGCGTACGGGTAAGCATGCAGCCCATCTGTGCACCAGGAACCATCTCGTGAAGCATCTTTGTTGCCAGCGCAGAAGCAACAAACTGATTGTGAACGCACTGGTAGATAATCTCTTCAACCTTATCCTTTGGATAACGGTCCTCGCAGATACCAATAGTGGTCCAGGGGTGACGGAACACCGAGTCAATCTCGTTGAACGTCAGCCAATACGTAACGTACTTACCCAAGCGCTCAAAGACAGTCTTGCAGAAGCGTAGGAAGAGGTCGATGACCTCGCGCTTATACCAACCGTCGTAGTGATTTGCCAGGTAAAGAGGCATCTCGTAGTGATGAAGGGTAACCAGAGGCTCAATGCCACGCTCCCTCATACCCTTGAACAAAGCCTCGTAGTAAGCAAGACCGGCCTCGTTGGGCTCTTCCTCAATACCCTTAGGATAAATGCGAGTCCACTGAATGGATACGCGCAGTGTCTTGAAGCCCATCTCCTGGTAGAGGTCAAGATCCTCAAGATAACGATGGTAGCAGTCAACACCATGACGCTTTGGATACTGACGAGTGTCGTCTGATTTCATTGCCTCAGCAATTTGCTCAGACGAAATACCATGTTGAGCTTTATAGTCTTTTACATCGACATTTGGCTTATAGGTAGTGCAGTCAGCAACGGACATTCCCTTACCATCAACGTTCCATGCACCCTCGCACTGATTTGCAGCAGTTGCTCCACCCCAAAGAAAACCTTCAGGGAATTTATACACTTTATTTGCCATTTTTTCTCCCTAACAGAGGTTAGCACCTCATTATGAAATGCAATGTCAAACAAATTGATACAAGCAATATGCGTGGGGCGAGAAGATCTTCTCGCCCCAGCAACTACGTTGTACACGCCTTACTCAGTAAAATCTCCGCTTTCCTGAGCAAGCTTCATCTCCATCTCGTACTGCTTGTTAGAAGCAAGAACAAATGGAATCCAGGTAAATGTGCAGACCGTCAGACAGATGATCTGGACAACAAGTCCCTGCCAACCGTGACCCAAGAATGCATTGAGCAGTACTGGGACACCAAATGGAATGTCTACGACGTTGCAAGGCAGGAAGCCAATCTTTGTAGCAAACAGTGCGATTCCTGCAGAAAGAGCAGAGTTGAAGACAAATGGAATCATGAAGGTTGGGTTAAGAACCAGAGGGATACCAAAAACAACTGGCTCGGAAATACCGCAGAGTCCTGGGAGGAATGCAAGCTTAGCAACGGACCTGTGATCATCGCGCTTGGAGAACAGGAAGATTGCAATCAGGAAGCAGAGGGTCATTCCTGCGCCACCTGGAACAATGAACTCCATCCAAAAGCCCTGGGTAAAGATACGATCTGGAGTTGCACCAGAGTTGAATGCAAGAACGTTAGCAGAGATAGCTGCAACAAACATAGGGTTACGAATTGGAGAAATGACCAGGCCGCCGTGAATACCAAGGAACCAGAAGAGCTGAGAAAGAATAACTGCTACAAGGATTCCTGGAGTTGTCTGGAACAGTCCCTCCATTGGAGCCTGGAGAAGTGAATAAACCCAGTCGTTAATGTAGGAGCCGGTGAGGGTTGCAAAAAGACCGCCAAAAACAGAGGTGATAACCAGGGTAAGGAAAACTGGAACCATAACGTTAAAAGAGTTTGCAATACCTGCTGGAACTGAAGGTGGCATCTTAATACGGATAGCATCAACAGTGGTGAGCTTGTCAAAGAGCTCTGCGACAAGAAGACCAACAAGCATACCAACAAACAGGCCCTGAGCACCAAAGATAGACTGACTCATTGCGTTAACGGTCACTGCAGTTGTGCCGTCTGCAAGGGTGACTCCCTCTGGAAGAGCCTTTGCAAGGTTAACTACAAAGGTAGGACGAACCATTGAGATATAAGCTGCAATACAAACAAGGCCAGTTGCAATCTCAGGAGCCTTGTTGTGCTTAGCAATGTTGTGAGCAATCAGATAAATGACAGGAAGCGTCATAAAAGAAAGACAGCAGAAATTAAGTGCAGTAAATGCTGGTCCAAGTGCAGATAGCGCAGGAATAAACTGTGCAAGACCAGTGGTATTTGAAGAAATAAGAGCCTTCAACAAAGTACCAAACGAGCCGACAATAACAAAGGGCATAAATACCGTAAATGCGTCCTTGATGGAGTTGAGATACTTGTTCTCGTCAACCCATGCGGCGACATCCATCAGCTTATCTTCAAAAGCCTCTGAAAAAGCCATGACAACCTCTTTTCTAACTTACTATCAGTTCTTACTTACACAAGCTGCCTCAAATTTGCCTCTCAAATTACGTGCAGCTACTTACCAAATCATGAGTGCCAGCTGAACTGGCAAATACGTCTGGAACAAACGGTTAAGCGTTAAAAGCGGCGTATACCTTATCTGCCTGCTCAAGTACTTTTGCGCCATCGCAACGGCCATAAGCAGTTGTATCGATAACATCAAGAGGAGCACGGCCATCAAGGATCTTCTCGACCTTCTTTTTAATAAAACGAACCTGAGGTCCAAGGAGAAGAACGTCGAAGTTGCCAATTTCGTCGGCAATGGTTCCCTGCTCAACAGCCCAAATGGTGTCTTCGCGACCTTGCGCCTTAGAGGCTTCTTCCATACGTGCAACAAGGATTGAAGTGGACATACCGGCTGCACATGCGAGCATAATTCTCATAACTTCCTCCAAAATCTTGACTACTACCTTTGGTTACTTACGTGCGACTTACTTGCTTCTTGCGACTTACTTGCCTTCTACATCACTCAAACGCTTTTGTAAGCTGATAATTCTTTCAGCCAAATCAAGCGTCATAACTGCCATTGTTAGGTGATCAAGTGCGTGAACAAGAATGATGTTGACGTCCACAGAGTTGCCAGAAGCTTCCTGTGTCAGAAGACCAAATTGAGCGTCATGAGCGGAAACCATTTCGACACGACCTTCTTGAATAAGCTCTTCAGCAGAATCAAACCTGCCTTCTGAAGCTTCATCGATTGCCTCAAGAGCACAGGACTTTGCTACGCCTGCATGAGCAATAAGTTCGGTTGCAACTTCATACTTCTCTTCATCCATGTTTTTCACCCTTTCTGTACTACTGCGTGTTTTTTAAATTGCTGAGGAACTCTTCAAATGTTTGATTCTGAATAAGCTCCTGAATTGCCTGTTCACTAATGAGAAAATGAGAGAACGTTCTAAAGAATGACTGGAGACGCCAGTCTTTATCCTTTGCAATGCACACGAGAAATACCGCCTGGACAGCATTTGAATTCCAGTCCACAGGTTTGTCCAAAATACCTACAACAACTGCACTTTTTGAACTCATCGCATTCATAGGGTGTGGCATTGCGACGTTATTACCAAATGACGTTTGAGCAGCATTTTCGCGCTCATACACAGACAACTTGAACTCTTGAGGAAGACTAAGCTTACGTGCTGCCTGTTCGCATAGATAGTCGATAACCTCGTCTTTTGTCTCAAACTCAAGGTGGGAGAAGAAAAGATCTGGCGAGAAGAAATCGCTCAGCTTATCTGCAGAAAGTTTTTCGTCATGAAAAACGCTTTGCATACTTGAAATGTCACTAGCATCAAGGAAATTTGAAACCTGTCTAATAGGGACAGGTAGAGCTTTATTGATTGAAACCGTTGAGAAGACGTAATCAATATCAGTAAAATCGACACCGTCAATTTTGGTAACGTCGCAAAGTTGAATGCTGTTAATGTAGGGACCAAATGCGTCGCGAACACGCCACTCTAGCAAGCGTGCACTTCCCGCACCACTCGCGCAAACTACCAGGATATTCTTCTTTGGTGCCTCGGTTTTGCGACGCTCGAGAGCCAGTGCGAAGGCAAGCGCAACAAATCCGATTTCGTCATCGGAAACCTTGGTCTTGAAGTGATTACTCAGCACTGAACAAGCATCAATTGCCATAGAATACGCAAGTGAAAAACGCGTTTTAATATCTTTTAACAGTGGATTATTCACAGTCATGTTGTACTGAAGGCGCACGAATAGCGGAACAACATGCCTGGCAAGATTCATCTGTAGCTCAAGGTCATGTCTAAAGTCAAAGCGATATGCAGACCAAATAACCTCAATCATCTGCTGAACAATTGACCATGCCTCATCAGAAATGACGAGAGAATCTTCTTGCTCTTCCTCGGAAAGCGATTGCTTACCAGCAAGGTGAATTGCAATATAGGCAACCTCTTCCTCAGGAAGTGAAACCTGGAACTGGTGCTCAATTGCGTGAGCAATCTTTTGAGCAGTTGCATAGCCAACATTATTCTTGATAGAAGAAAGGTTCTCTTCTGTCAAAGGAACGTAGCAGTTGTTTGCAATTCTCGAGAGAGCAATGGCAATGTGAATAATCAGATTTTGATGCGCGGCAGGATTAATACGATATCCATCTGCATCAATAACTTGTTCAACTACAGAAGAAATACGATCTAACTGAAAGTCGTTACCTTCAAGAATTCCTTGTGCGCCAAGCTTCTTCAAGACTTGGTTTGCAATGCAGACTCTACGATTAACCTCAGAACCTTCAACTTTAATTCCGTAATAAGGGCGCTTAATGATGCTGAGCTGGAATTTTGAAATCTCTTTTTCTACCAGCTTAATGTCAGAAGAAAGCGCACTTTTTGAGACAAACAACATCTCAGAAAGCTCTTCAAGGGTAATCCAATCATTACGTTGCAATAAATTACTGATAAGAAAATCTACTCGCTCTGACGGAGATGATGGCTTGGCGGATTGAGCTGCAATATGACGCTCTTTCTGGAACGCTTCAAATTGATCTTTATCATCAACAATAAGCTCATAGGCGTCGCCTCTATGCTTAACGATACGAGCAAAACCCTGAAGCTTTTCATTGGCTTGGTTGATATAAGAACGCATAGTACGAGAGCTAACCCCAAGGGCATTGGCAAGATCTTCAGGAGTCATCCTATTCTGCGCAACAAGAAGCTCAATTAACTTTGTAATCTCCTTGCGCATGGAACGACTCCTTTCTCCCGCTCAGCACGTACTTGCTTTACGGTCTAAAGGTACTCGATAGTTAATACCACCTCAATGTTATTTTCTGCCACAAAAGTTGGAAGCAAGCTGAACGAAGTAGAACTTTATATAAATAACTGCTGGAATTTCTGTAGTATTGGCAAGCAATCACTCTGATACCTGGCCGTTATACAGATATTAAAGCGATGCGTTATCTGCTGAAGTAGTTGCAAAATATTTTTCGTGTTTACGCGCATGTTTCTCAACATGACCGTCTTCATCGCAGCATATTTTGCAAATTTGTATATTGAGTACTAAATATACAAATTCATGAATAGAGAATTTTAGTAGGGCTCTTTAGAACCCTCATTTGGGTAAAAAATCCGTTTAGTTGGAAGTGAAATTTTATGTTATGGCAAATTAGCTCCAACTAAGACGATTTTTTACCGCCACAATTTCAATCATCTGCGGAAACACGTTATGCAGAATCGTGAATTCTCCAACTAAACGCATTTTTTACCACTTGAGGGCCATTTTGAGGGCAAAATCGCCTCTTTCCCCTCGGAGCAACAATTGACCTGCATAAAAGTACCCGGCTATTCATTTTCATGAATAGCCGGGTACTGAGTCTAGAAACTAGACGCTTATGCGTCCAAGCTCTCCAACTCAGAGAGCCAAAGCGAGCTAGAAGCGTCGGATGGCATGCGCAGGTCGCCGCGCGGAGACAGCGAAACCGAACCAACCTTTGGTCCGTCGGGCATCGCCGAGCGCTTGAACTGCTGCGAGAAGAACCTGCGATAGAACACCTTTAGCCAACGCACGATAGTCTCGTGGTCGTAAACCTCCTGGTCAGTGCCTGTGCCAAACGCACGCTCGGCCAGACGCAGAACCTTGAGCGGGCCACTTCCATGACGAAGCACGTGGAACAAGAAGAAATCATGCAGCTCGTAAGGGCCAACCAGGTCCTCCGTCTTTTGCTCAATGGAACCGTCCGCCGCAGTTGGCAGCAGCTCAGGAGAAACCGGAGTATCCAAAACGTCACGCAAAACGTGAGCAATCTCGTCCTCGCCCTGCTCCTCGTACGTGTCGGCACAGTAATCAACAAGGTACCTGACCAGCGTCTTTGGCACCGAAGCGTTTACGCCGTACATGGACATCTGGTCACCGTTGTACGTCGCCCAACCAAGCGCCAGCTCAGAGAGGTCGCCCGTGCCAATGACCATGCCGCCCACCTGGTTGGCAACGTCCATCAGGATCTGCGTGCGCTCGCGAGCCTGAGAGTTTTCGTACACGACATCGTGAACGTCCTGGTCGTGGCCAATGTCTGCGAAGTGCTGCAGCACGGAATCCACAATGGAAATCTCGCGAAGGTCGGCGCCAAGCGACTGCACCAGCTCAATAGCGTTGGTGTACGTGCGGTCCGTAGTGCCAAATCCCGGCATCGTCACAGCTACAATGCCCGAACGGTCATATCCCAGCTGGTCAAAGGCTCGCACGGTGACGAGAAGAGCCAGCGTAGAGTCAAGTCCACCCGAAATGCCAATAACCGCGTGGTCAGAGCCGGTGTGCGCCAGCCTCGAAGCCAAACCGTGAGCCTGAATCGACAAAATCTCCTCGCAGCGGGCGGCGCGAGCGTCGTCCATCGCGGGCACAAACGGATGCGGGTCAACGTACCTGGTCAGCGGCGTGCGGATTGCAAGTTCAGCGCCCTCGACGCCATCGCTGCCCTCGCCGTCGTGGCTGCGACCTGCGACGTCGTGCTCGTGGCTGTGACCTGCGGCTCCCACGTCGCCCTCGCCGTCAAACTCCAGCGAGAAATACGTGGTCAGGTGCTTGTAATCCTCCGGCGTCGGAGCAACCTCAAACGTCGACATGCGCCTGCGGTCGGCCGCCAGCGACAGCACGTCAATCTCGGACACGGCAATACCCTCGCCAAACACGCCAGAGTCGGCGAGCACACGGCCATTCTCGACAACAAGATCATGGCCCGAGAAAACCAAATCGGTCGTAGACTCACCCTCACCAGCGCTTGCGTAAACGTAGCCGCAGATCAGATGCGCGCTCTGTTGCGCAACCAGCTGACGACGGTACGCGGACTTGCCGGCCAGCGCGGGCGATGCGGACAAGTTGCAGATCAGCGTGGCGCCGGCGACGGCGTGTGCATTTGACGGCGGCATGGGCACCCAGAGGTCCTCGCAGATCTCCGCGCCCACGACCAGCTCAGGGATGGTGTCGCACGCAAACAGCTGGTTGGTACCAAACGGAACCTCGCCCAGCAGGCCAAAGTCCACGCTGGTGACCGTCTTGGGGCCAGAAACAAAGTGTCGGCCCTCGTAAAACTCGTTGTACATGGGCACGTAGCGCTTGGGCACCAGGCCCAAAAGCTCTCCCCTAAAGAGAACGGCAGCGCAGTTGTAGAGCTTGCCAGCTACGCGAACAGGCAGGCCTAGCAGCAGCAACGCGTCAACGTCGGCCGTGCGGGCGGCAATAGAAACCAAGCCGCGCTCAGCCGCGTCCAGGAGGGCATCCTGCCAAAACAGGTCCTCGCAGGTGTAGCCCGTGATGCAGAGCTCGGGCAGCACGACCACCTTGGCGCCGCGATTACCTGCGGCTTCTTCGATGGCCGCCAGGCAGCTCTCCACGTTAAACGCCACGTCGGCCACGCGAACACGCGGCGTGATACTTGCAACTTTGATAAATCCGTCTTGCACAATGGCCTCCTTACATGCCGCTTGGGACAACGGGTGCCGCATCCGACGACCACGATCCCAGTTGCGCGTTGGGGTTTGCGTCCAAGGTCAATGGCGAGAAACCCTGCGTACGGTAGCTGCGAAGTGCGCCGACGGCAATCATTGCGGCGTTGTCGCCGCAAACCGACATCGGAGGCACCGTTACTCGAACGCCCATACGACCAAAGGTTTCCTTATATGCAGCTCTGAGCGCGGGGTTGGCAGCGACGCCTCCGCCCACGCAGAAATCGGAGACACCTGTCTCCTCAACAGCGGTTTTAGCCTTTGCCACCTGCACGTCAATAACCGCCTGCTCAAACGAAGCGGCCAGATCGGGCAGATTGATTGCTCTACCTGCGCGATTCTCGCCCTCAATGTAAGTAATAACGGCGGTCTTTAGGCCGGAGAGACTAAAGGAATAGTCGCCGCTATGCATCATCGCGCGCGGGAAGTGGATGGCCTTAGGATTGCCCTGAGCTGCAAGTTTGCTGATCACAGGGCCGCCTGGATAGCCCAGACCCAGCGCCTTAGCAACCTTGTCAAAGGCCTCGCCCACGGCGTCGTCAATGGTAGAGCCCAGGACCACGTAATCTCCCCAGGCACGCACGTGTACCAGCATGGTATTGCCGCCCGAGACCAGGCTGGCAACAAATGGCGGCTCCAAGTCGGGCGTCTCAAATAGGTTGGCCAGCAGGTGGCCTTCCAGGTGATGCACGGGAATAAGCGGCAGGTCAGTGGCTACGCAGAAACCCTTGGCAAACGCCACGCCTACAACAAGCGCGCCGACAAGGCCTGGACCTGCAGTAACACCAACGGCGGCCAGGTCAGACGGCACCAGCGTGTCGCAACCAAAGTGCGCACCCGCGCGGGCCATGGTCTCCTCGAAAAGACCAACGATAGCCTCGGTATGCTTGCGAGAAGCAATCTCGGGCACGACGCCGCCAAAGCGAGCGTGGAAGTCAATTTGCGTTGCGACAACATTTGCGCAGACCACGCCGTGTGAATCCATAATGCACATGGCAGTCTCGTCGCAAGAGGACTCCAGGCTGAGAATCAAATCCCCTGCCTCACGCAGTGCCGCAAGCGTCTCTTCAGAGCGCTCACCTGCAACAATAGGCCACGGACGCACCGATGCGTGAGGTTCAGGGTTTCTCGCCTCAAAGCCAGCGCCAACCGCCAAAGGCAGCTGCGCCGTCATCAAAACCGCCGCACAATCCGGGCCGTAATACCCTGGACGACGACCAACCTCAGCAAATCCCAGCTTGCTATAGGCGCCCTGAGCTGGAGCGTTGTCCTCCTCCACCTCAAGGGTAATCGCGGATGCGCCCAGCATCTGAGCGTCGTACGCCACGCGTTCTACCAGCTTGGATGCAATTCCTTGGCGGCGACGCTCGGGCGCGACCACCACTTCTTCCACCTCAAACTGAGCTCCTGCCAGACGACCGCCCGCAAAACCGATGACCGTTCCGCGGTCGTGAGCCAGCCACCAGCTGCGCCCAACGCCCGAAAGCTCGTCATAGAACGTCTGCTTTGACCAGGCCGAATGCGCAGCGTCGGCATATGTTGCCGCCTCAAGCTCCGCCACCTGATCCAGATCGTTCACCGTCATCGGACGAAGCTGCAGGTGAATATCAGCCAGCGCATCATCCACGCCGGTCAGGGCCACCGTTGCCGGCTCCTTGAGACCCAAACGCTTGCGCTCCGACTCCTCCGCGTCCGAAAGTCGCGTATAAATGGGCAGCACCAGCGCCGGATCGCCCGCACCCGCCTGCTGATACTCGGGCATACACACCGCGCGTACCAGGCCTTCTCCTGTTGGGAACCACGTTGCTTCATCAGTGTATGTCGAGAAACCCGCGCGCTCAAAACGCTCACGATACTTCACTAAACCATTGCCTGTAAGCGTGAGCTGAGCCTTATCAGTCCTGCTCGACCACTCCTCCACACAAGCGTTTGCTTTGAGGACGGTCTCTACCGGGAATGTTCTGTGTGCACCAGTATTATCCAGCAGGTAGATGCCCGGATAGACCTCGCCGCGCATGGCGTCTGCAACAACGCCAACGGTGCCGCGTACGCCCGCCTTCCACGCGCTGAACGCCATGGCATCAAGCGCGCTTGCACCGTAAAGTGGCAGACCAGAGCCGCATGCAATACCCTTTGCGGTGGCCACGCCAATACGGACACCCGTGAACGAGCCAGGTCCTCTACCTGCGATAACAGCATCAACATCAGCCATAGTCAGACCAGCAGTTTTGAGCGCTTCCTGAACCGAACCCACAAGCTCCACGTTTGCCTGGCGACGGCACAGGTGATCCGTTGACGCCAGTACCTCAACGTCAAACTCGCCGTCCGCAGCGACCGCCGCGCCATCTGCCGCACCCGCCGCACTCGCCGCGCCGGCGCCGTCCGCGACCGCATCGCGCCTGGTCAGACGTGCGACCGTGCACGCCAGCATGTCCGTTGACGTATCAACCGCAAGCACCACGTTTGTTTCATTTTTTATAGCAAGCATAAACACTCTTCTCGGCGTTAAAACGCCTTGTATCACGCCAATATTTCTTCTTGTAACTCTATAACTATACGCCAAGCCACGCTCGCAAACAGCGCGAGTCCCAACCCCGCAAAACTTTTATGCAGCGACTGTTTAAGCAGTGTATCCTACAACCAACAGAGCCTCCTATGAACTGCCTCCCATTTCTTATGTCCAAGAAATGGGAGGTAGTTTATATGCGGGTGATTATGATTCTGCAGCGTGTTAGCATCGGCTTTTAGGCCTGGCGCACAAAATAGCGCAGCTTTGGTAGGTTCTGCCGAAGAATCGACATGTTCTTAATCAAGATAGCCAGGCAGCTAGAGGTCGTACTGCTTGATATGCATCTCTATGCATAAACTTAACCTAATATGCTAGAAAATGAATAGCGTCATATAAAAGATTTAACTATAGGTAAATTCCGCACCTAAGGAACACACCTAAGTCAGATATTCTGCTCAATTGCGGGCATTTTACACACCTAATGAAGATAATCTGCATGTTTGTGGTAATTTCAGCGTCATGTATACGTCTTTTTAACAGATTATCTGACTTAGGTGTGTTTTGAACTGCCTTTTTGTAGCTGTGCGTCAAATGCACTTTATATAAATCTGACACGGATTCCATTCATCCCATAAGGTCGGAAAACATTCCAGCTCTTTATAACCCAAAGAAATATAAAACTGATTGGTTACGTCATACTCCTTGTAATGTCCCATCGCCACTGTTTTTACCTGGGAAAATGTATATCCAAGCCGTTTTGCCAGAGCCTCATAAGCAATATTTAACTTTGTTCCAATGCCTCTATGGTGATATTTTTTCTTAACTCCCATTACAAAAATATCTGCACAGTCTTTACTCGTAGCATTCAAAACAATAAAACCAACTGCTTCACCATGAATAAAACATGCTAGGAACGGTTTATCTTGTGAATCCTCCACGTATTTCTTGGTGCTTTCTGGCATCCCAAACCATTCTGGTAAATCATTCAGAATGTCTTGAGCTATTGTTGCCTTATCTCTTTTATCAACAATTTCTTTAATCGCAAGTTCCATATGCATCCATTCATTTACTGATTGAGGATTTCACACTAAAAAGATAGTGAAACATCTAGCTCTATCCTTAAACAAACATCCTGTCCTCGCAAGCACCTCCGCTTAAACCGCAACCTCCGGCTCGACGCCCTCTTCCTCCTTGAGAAATTGCGCATCCAAAGTCTTAATAAACGGCAGGTAGATTACCATATCCAGAGTAATCAGTACCAGCTGAAGCAAAGCGCCTTGCCATCCACACAGAAGAAATCCCGAGACCAAAGGAGGGGTACTTCCAGGCAGCATGACGCCGTTGCATAGAGGCACCAGCCCCGTACTCATGGCAAACCACGCAATCGCAATATTGATCGCTGGAGTAAAAATCAGAGGGATGGCCATAATGGGGTTCAGTACTATAGGCAATCCGTACATGACCGGCTCATTAATGCCAAAAATACCAGGCACAATGGAGATTTTTGCAATGTCTTTAGCACGGCGAGAATTGCAGAACAAAAATATTGCAATCAACAGCGAAAGCGTTGATCCACCGCCGCCAAACAGCGCAAAGAACGCGTCGAACTCTCGGTTGATAATGTTAGGAAGCGCAGTGCCAGCAGCAAAAGCAGCCTGATTTTCCAGCGTAAGCGCGGTCAAAATCGGCGTAAAAATAGGGCTGGTAATGTTTGAACCGTTGATGCCAAAGAACCAGAAAATGCCCTGGATGACGTAAGCAATCGCCAAAGCCCAAACGGTTCCTCCAAGCATGGTCAACGGAGTCTGCAACATCGAATAAATGCAGGTAAACGCATCTCCCCAAGGAGTGAGCGCAAACAAAACGCTAATCGCCCACACTGCGGCAAACGTGAGCGCCATCGGAACCAGCGCGCTAAACGCCAGAGAAACCGACGTAGGAACGCCCTCCGGCATCCTAATGACCCAGTTCTTCTTGATAACAAAACCAAAAATATGCACCGACAAAAAGCCCACGATAATCGCTACAAACACACCCTTTGCGCCGGTCCACGCAAGAGGAATGCTCTCCACCAAAAATGGTTGAGTAGCTCCCTGAGGCAAAAATTCGGTCACCTGAGGCATCAAAATAAACCAGCTGATGAGCGATACCATTCCGGCAGAAACTCGGTCCTCAAGACCAAGCTGATCAGCAAAGTTATAGCCAATCTCAAACGACAAAAATATCGCCATGAGAGAAACAGTGCAGGCAGATGGAATGGCCAACAGCGAGAAAAGCGACTTACCCTGAATCGTAGTGGCCTTCAAGAAATCAACCCACGCAGGAATTGGCAGATTACCTACCAACGTAAACATTGATCCGATGATAAGGATTGGCATGAGCATAGCAAACGAATCGCGCATAGTAAGAAGATATTTATTCTTACTCACCGACTCTGCCATGGGCATAAGCTTCTTCTCAAGGCCTTCCGCTACATTCATACAGTCCCCAAAACAGCACGTAATCCCTAAAAATTCAGAAGTGAGAATGTTATAACAAATGTAACAACAGCCGTCTATCGCAAGGTCATTCACATAAAATTCACCTACGGACAACGCAATGCCCTACTTCAAATACCCTACTCAAAAAAACCTGGCGAGAAAATCGCTCTTCTCGCCAGGCATCTAATTTGTCATTCCAGTATTGATGAAACAACCAAATAGCCCCGCTATTCTTTAACAAATCCAAAGGGGAATTCTGGTTTCACATAATCCAACAAGAAAAGTTCATTCTCTGGAATTTTTCCTACAACATTGCGGGTTCCGTCGTCCTCAAAATCTCTTAAAGCAACTTCAACTTCTCCCAGGTAATGAGATAGATTGTCATTCACTACTAATACATCTCCACGCTTAATACAACAACTTGTACGCTCTCGAGCAGGAATTGAAGTGGAATACTCAAACATTCTAGGCACTGAAGAACGCAAGTAATACTCAGAAGCATCACCACGCGTTACGTGGTTGAACTGATATAAAACGTTCTTCTCAATCTCAGTTGCACCAGAATCAAATTCAACCTTAAACGTTACCTTAGTGGTATCGACTGCGGCTAACGCAGCAAGCTCCTCTTCAGAGGCAAAGCAATTACCAATCATGATGTCATCAATAAGACCAGTTGCCAACAGGTGCCTTGCCTGCAAATCAATAGAACGAGTACGGTCGTCTTCGCAGGTAGGAAGACCATCGTAAACTGGCCATGGACCAAATGTATTATCCTGCTGACTTGTCACAAATGCTGCCTGAGTTAGACCCATTTCAAAATAATGCTCGGAGAATTCAATAAAGCGTTTCTCGCTTAAGCCAGAGAATCTCTGTGGGTAAAAATTGTGACAGACGCACATGTTGCGACGATATGCACCACGTTCAATAAGTAGATCAAGCGACAGCATCTGGCTGGCATTAAACTCAACTGCAATACCATAAGGATTTCTTGTTAAAGCAATGTCCTGACGATCTCCCAAATGCCCATCAAGACGAATAATATCAACACCCATCTTGGCAAAAACAGAAATATCAGTTGCCGTTGCCCCAAGATGCTTAAATACTCGCGGGTTGGTATCAACTGCAACAGTAAACCCATACCCATGAGCGCGGTCCATAAACTGTGAAAACTCAGCTACTGTCTCTTCTGGTGACTTATCTACAGAAAGTAAGCACGTAAAAATTCGCAAGAAACCATAGTTACTCGCTAATGCCATGTAGGCGTCGTCAGCCTCAGGTGTTGAATGCTCTGGATAAAGAGAAATTCCAAGCCTATGCATCACTTCCTCCAATCAAGCATACAGGTTGGTACCCGGTATAGCGTCTAAGCGTTCAACCAGGTACCAGCTCAAATTCAAAAGTTTTACAGCACTACAGAATCAAGATCGATAGAGTCAAAGTCCTCTAGCTCAGTGGAAGATTCCTCGGCAGCTGCAGCTTCTTCCTTCAGATATTCCTTATCTAATGTCTTGATGAAAGGCAGATAAATAAAGATGCCCAGAATAATAAGGAAGAGCTGCAGAACAGCGCCCTGCCATCCGCTTAGTAAGAATCCAGAGACCAGAGGAGGAGTAGTCCAAGGAAGCATGACGCCATTGCACAGAGGAACTAAGCCAAGATCCATGATGAAGTACGCAATGAGGATGTTGACCACTGGCGTGAGGATAAAGGGAATAAGCATAACTGGGTTAAGAACAATTGGAAGACCAAAGATGATTGGCTCGTTGATACCAAAAATACCAGGAGCAACAGAGATCTTTGCTAGGTCCTTAATACGCTTAGAATTGCAGAACAGCAGCATAGCAATTAGCAGAGAGAGTGTTGAACCACCACCGCCAAAGGTTGCAAAAAAAGTCTCAAACTCACGATTAACAATGTTAGGGAGTGCGGCGCCAGCAGCAAATGCAGCCTGGTTTTCCAGCGAAAGTGCAGTAAGAATTGGTGTGTAAATTGAACCAGTAACGCTGGAGCCATGGATACCAATAAACCAGAATCCACTTGCCAAGACATAACTAAATGCCAGAGCCCAAACAGTTCCACCAAGTGAAGTCAGAGGGGCCTGAAGAATTGCATAAATGAAGTTAAAGGCGTTGCCCCATGGGGAGATAATAAAGACAATACCAACCAGCCATACAGCGGTAAATGCAACCGTCATAGGAATAAGAGCACTAAACGCACGAGCAACAGTAGGAGGAACGCCCTCTGGCATCTTAATAGTCCAGTCTTTTTTAATGATGTAACCAAATACACCCACTGCAAAGAATCCCACAATCATGGCAATAAAGACGCCTTTTGCACCTGTCCATGCAAGAGGAATACTGTCTACCAGGAATGGCTCTACACCCTCTTCAGGTGAAAACTCAGTTACCTGAGGCATAAGGATGAACCAACTTACCAAAGATACAATACCTGCTGATGCGCGGTCTTTAATACCAATGTGCTCGGCAAAGTTATAGCCAATGTTAAAAGCAAGGAAGATTGCCATGAGCGAGACAGTACATGCGGAAGGAATGGCCAGCAGCGCAAACAGTGATTTATCTGGCTGAACCATTGTGGTCTTCAAAAAATCAATCCAAGCAGGAATTGGGAAATTGCGAAGCAAGGTAAACATAGAGCCAATGATCAGGATTGGCATGACCATTGCAAATGAATCTCGCATGGTCAGAAGGTATTTATTTTTACCAATCATTTCTGCCAGCGGCATAAGTCGCTTTTCAAATACATCCATCGTTTTCATAGAACCCTCCAAACTAACATCTCTCCATTTTTATAAAATCACAGGTAAAACACATAGCGAGAAACCCTATGCGGTAGAACCACGCTTAATCAAAGAAATAGCCATCTTCAATACGCGCTCGCCATTCAGATTTCCATAATCCGCCGATTCGATGACGCCAACAGGAATTTTTGCTCCGTATTTAGCGTTTACATCGTCAAAGCTAAAACGCACCTGAGGCCCCAATAAAATGCAGTCTGGAGTGTCATGCTCTACTTGAAAGTCAATTTTCGTAGAAGAAAAGGCTTCAACTTTTACTTGAATGCCATGTTCATCAGCGACTTCTTGCATCTTGTTTGCAAGCATACTTGTAGACATACCTGCACTACAAAACAAATCAATCTTTTTCATACCTATTTCCTTTCACTGACCATTACCAACAGTTACTTGCTTACAAAGCTCTACGATTTGCACGGCCAAATCGTGTGTTGTAAGAGCGCACATCAAATGATCTTGTCCGTGGACCATCAGCAAAGACAGAGGCTTGTTATCCTGTCCAATAATTTCTTGCTGAATCCTCTCCATCTGAAACTCATGCGCACGATTCAATGATTCTGCACTCTGTTTTAATAACTCATCAGCCTGGTCAAACTTTCCCAGGCGAGCACACTTGATTGCTTCTATTGCATAGCTTTTTGCATCCCCGCCATGCACAACCAAGTTGGTAACAATAGCCTCTACCTCTCTTTCGTCCATTACTATCCCCTCTTTCTCAAACCAACCGCTGACGACGTAATCTGATCAACAAAAGTTGAAAAACTTTGATGCTTAACAAGAGAACAAATTGCCTCTTTATCCATAAGAAGTGACGCCATGTTTTTGTTAAATAAACGGGTCTTCTCGTCTTCTGTACAAGAAACTGAAATCAAAAACACAGCAGCTACGTCATGACCATCCCAATCAATTGGATCGTCTAATAAACCAACCGCTACACAAGTGCATTCAGATACAGGACGCGAAGGATGAGGGAGTGCAACCAAATTTCCAAAAGCAGTCATTGCTAGGGCTTCACGGTCAAAGACCAAAGCTCTAAACTCATCTTCTGAAACAGAGATGTTTGCTTCCTCAATTTTGCATAATTGATCAATCAAAAAATTAAGTACTTCCGCCTTACTTCTGTATGCAAGGTGTGGGAAGAAAAGGTGTTCACTGAAGTGTTTGACAAACTTCGCTCGTTCATCTCGACGGAGCAAGTCTTTAACTACCTGGTCTTTATTAATATCGTCAAGCAAGAATCCTGAATAGCAAACAGGAACTGGTAAAGGAGATTCAATCTCAACAGTAGAGAACACATAGTCAATATGTGAAAAATCAATCGTAGAAATCTGACTAAGATTGCACGTAGAAATTGATCCGATATAGGGCCCAAATTCCTCTTTAATACGAATTCCCAAAATTTTAGAGGTACCTAGACCTGTTGCACAAACACACAGTACATTCTTTTTTGGAAGCTCAGTACGCTTGCGCTCCAAAGCCAAAGCAAATGCTAGAGCTAAATAAGCTACCTCATGCTCACTTAGAGTTGCTTCATACTCTTTTGCCAAAATTGTTGACGACTCCATAGCCATCAAATACGCCAGAGGCATTCGATACTGGATGTCTGTAAGCAGCGGATTCTCTATCTGCAGGTTATAGTGCAGACGAACTGATAGCGGCACAATATGCCTAGCTAAACCCATATGCAGCTCAAGATCATTTCTGAAATCAAATCTAAAGCTACTCCATACCAAATCAATCATCTTGCGTGTTACTGCAAATACATCATCAGTAATTACTAGATTTGGAGATTCAGAAATATCTTTAAACATCTTTTTAGATGCCAAGTGAATTGCTATATAAGCAACCTCTGTCTGAGGAAACTCAACGTCAAACTCAGATGACAAGCGATTTACCAGCTTTTGTGCCACGGTATATTCGTACGAACACTGAATTCTCTTAAGCGAGTCTTCCTGTCCTGCAACATAGCGCTGTTGCTTAACACGATTAATTGCAACAACAATATGAATGACAAGATTTCTAATTGAAAAGTCATTCAAGCTGACATCATGGTGATTAATGCACTCAACCACTAGCTTTGTTACATCAGCAATAAGTTCATTATTTTCTACCGTGGCGTGACAGCTGCCCGAATATGCTTCGTTTGTTACCAGACTTGCCAGGCAGAGTCTCTTATTAAATTCAGTGCCTTCAACTTGAATTCCATAATGCGATTTACGCATTATGCGCAGGTCAAATCTAGCGAGAAACTCTTCAGCTTGTTTTAGATCAATCGAAATAGTCTTACGAGAGACATAAAGAATCTCTGATAACTCGTCTACCGTAACCCAATCGCTTCGATTAAGCAGATCATCCAATATATATGCTACGCGTTCATTAGAAGTCTGAGGTAGCTGATCATCTTTATTAAGCCAGCAATCCAAGAGCTCAGGATTAAGAACTTCAAGGTGATAGCCCTGACCTTTTATTGTTGTAATTTCTGCAGTACCTTCTAGTAATTCTTTTGCACGCTTAATATATGCACGCACCGTGCGCTCGGAGACGCATAAGGATTCAGACAGCGTTGATGTAGAAACATCTTCCTGTTTTGCCAAGCACGTTATGAGACGAACAAGTTTGTCATCCATGACGCACCCTCCTTATAGAAAATTATAAAAAGGGGCCCTGACGTTTCCATTTCCAATTCCGCCAACGGTAAAAGGAAATCAACTTCACATAACATTATTTAAATTTGTTATTAAAAAACCTGGCGAGAAGATCGCTCCTCTCGCCAGGCGACTAACCTGTCAGTTCTTGCCGCAGTCCGGACCGCCTGCGACCCGTGCGCCGCACGCCGCAACAACCGCCGCGCGCTACTTGCTCGTTAACCGCTCGATGAGCTTGTTGATCTCCCATTCGGTCATGCCAACATCGGTCAGATACTTGCGAGCGCCGGCTGCATAATCCGCACCATCGAGCGAACCATATGTAGGTAAGCCAGCAATGCAGCGAGCGATGTCGTCGAACTTCACATCAACAACGGCATCGTAGCGAGCTTTATCGTCCTTCTCGTTAATGCCGTAATAGTTATCGTAGGTAATCATGTAGTCGTCACGCATCTCGTCATAGGATGCTCCGCAAAGCGCCTCGAGAAGAGCGCAGACAAAGCCCGTACGATCCTTTCCTTCGGTGCAATGGATAAGGTAGGGACCCTTGTGCAGAATTATCTCGCGCAGGCCCGCTGCCAGACGATAGGCATATTGGCCGCCACGGTAATTGGCGTTGAGGTCAAGAGCGGCAACGTTCACCGCATCATACAGGCTCTTATGCCACGTAATGTCGTAGTCCGCATTCTGGTAATAGCCCTGAATCTCTTCGTTGGTATCCGCAAGGTCCAGGATAAACTGCACACCAGCCTTCTGAGCAAGATCTGCCGCGTAGGGCGCGCGATTGTTCTGGTTATCAATAGGAGACGCCGAGCGATATACCACGCCCTCAGCAATATTTCCACCCCTCATGGGACGGAAGTTGGCAAAGACCTCGTCACTTGGATAGTCGGAGCGATTATTGGTGTACGTTGCATCCAGGGCCTTCTGAACCGTTGCGTACTTTTGCTTCTCGTGGAGCGTCACCGTAGCCGTATCTCCATGCTTAAGACCAGCGCTTTCCCACAGAGGCTCGCCATTATTTACGCACACATAGACGTAAGGGTAGCCCGGATATGCAACAACCAGGGGCTCGTTGGTTTTGGTGTAATAGCCGTTGTAGTACGGAATATCGGAGAGCTTGTATCCGTTGCTAAACGTAACGTCCACGCTGTCGCCGTACTCAAAGCCCAGGTTATTAAAATCGTCGATGGCGATATCCAGGTAGCTGCCACCAAACTTAGGCTCGTATATTGCCTCGATTTCCCCTGTTGTGATTGACGACTGCGTTGTCTGCTGGTCAGAATTGTTCTGCAGAAACGGAAATACATTGCATCCTACCAACGCAAACGAGAGCACCAACGTCATGAACACGTTCAAGACCGTCGTAAAACGTTTCTGTAATTTTTGCATTTCTCGCCCCGATTCTGCTGATGCTGCGCGTCACACGATGCTGCGGTCAAAGGTCCCTGCGCGTCCAATGGCGCCGCTCGTCCAATGATCCCCCGCGTCCAAATAACACCACTTTGACTATACGTCTGACGAGAAACCCCACCTGTCCAAACAGATGGGGTTCACATGAACGGTGTTGTTTTATCGGTAGGTGGAGAAAGACGAAGGGGCGCCAGCAAACAAAAAGGCACCCGATTAACGAGTGCCTTAAGAATGCAAAATTGTCGAATAGTCTACAAACCAATTCGCTCTTCTAGCGCGCTTTCAATGGCTGCTAGGTCAATGAAGTTATTCAGCACAATAGTGCGCTCTTTAATTCCATCAGGGAAGTTGTCAAAAAGCTCATTGGTTGTGACGTAATAATCGCCATCAGCGCCTTGAACGCTACCAAGGTCGATTGTCTCAACAACAATATCTTCCCTGTTCCTCTTCTGAAGGATGCTCTCAATATTCATTTTGGCAATGATTGAAGATCCAACGCCAAAACCACATACAGCAACAAGTTTCATTATTAACTCCTAAAGTTACTGGTTATGCACCAAGTACAAGCATTCTAATAGCCTTAAGCAGATACATCAAAGGCATCCATACCAGTGCGTAGTCAATGTTGGACCAAGTCACGCCAGAACCAAACATTACGCCGGTCAATGGATAGAACAGGATAGCTGCTGCAGAAGTAATTGCACCAGTTACCAGACCTGCTGCAAGAGCACCCTTCCATCCACCAGCCTTGTTACCAAAGACGCCCATGACATTACCGTCAAAGTACATGATGATTGGGCTTGGGAAGACAATAACTGGAGCATGAAGAACAATAGTCAAAATGCAGACAAGAATTGCACCAATTGAAGATCCAAGGAAGCCAAACATTCCGCCCATTGGAGAGAATGGATAGAACGTTGGAGCATCCAGAGCTGGAACAGCACCAGGAAGGAACTTGTCAGAAATACCCTTAAATGCAGGAACAATAGAACCAACAAACATACGGACACCCTGAAGCAGGATGACGATACCTGCAGAGAAGGTCCAAGCACGAATAACCAGCCACAAAATCCAGTTAGTAGCCTCAGGACCAGTACCAGATAGAGCCTCGATACCTTCCTGACCAACAGCAAGGCCCATTCCAACAAAAATAATTGGCATCAAGAAGAACAGGACAACGGTGTTATCCCTAAACATAGATGCCCACTCAGGAAGCTTCAGCTTATCTGCATCTTCATCTGGGTTAGAGGATCCAACAAACTTACCAACAAAGTGAGCAACAACGGAGCCTACCTGATCCATAAAGCCAAGGGTAATTGCATCCTGTGTCCACTCTTTTGCAAGCTTTCTGGTAATTGCAGGAGAAAGCGCATAGTAAAGTGCATTGAGAATAGAGCCAACTGCAATAATCACAACGCTGTCATCGGTGTTCAGGATTCCTGGAAGCGTAATAGCCATGAAGCATGCGTGGAAAAGTGCAAGATGAGCTGTCAGATACACATTCTTAAAGTTGTTGTTAGGAACCAACTTAACAATCACCAAGTGGAGCAGGAATGCAAACAGGAATATCAATACGGAATTCCTGCTGAAGCCCTCCATGGAGAGAACCATTGCACCGGCCGCATCATTAATAGGAAGAGTGCCCGCAACTCCAAGGCTATTATTTAATGCAGTAACTACCTCAGATAGAGAGCTGAAGATGATTCCTGCACCAGATGAGAGGACAAGAAGGCCAATGACCGTCTTAACAACGCCATCAATTACCTGTGGTAACTTTTTACGTTGAAGTAAAAGACCCACAAGCGCAAGCAAACCCATGAAGATGGTTTGATTTGTAAAAAGCTGAAATACAAAAACGTTCAAGATGTCCATACTATGCCTCCCCATTAATAACTTTAGATACGTTTAGTGCATCTTCTTCTGTTCTTGCAGAACGAATTAAATCAAAATTTGCCTCGTTATTGAAGAAAATTACAATCTTCTGAAGAAGTTCAATATGAGACTCGTCATCTTTTGCTGCCAAAATGACAACGATATCTACAGGATCATTGTGCTTACTGCCAAACTCGATTGGCTGCGCAAGTGTTGCAATTGAAATTGCTGTCTGATGAACTGCATCACTAGGGCGAGAATGACCGAGTGCAAGGCCAGGAGCAAGAACAATGTAAGGTCCCAGCTCGTGAATTGCTGCAATCATCTCTTCAATGTAAACAGGAGTGATTGCGTCACGCTTTACTAGTGGAGTTGCAGCTACTTTAAGAGCATCTTCCCAGTCTTTTGCCTCAACGTGAAACTGGAGATCTTCTGGATGAATCTGCAGTTGAGAACTATTTTCACTCATACTAGGCTTCCTCTGCTACATATGCATGGCCGCCAAAGCCATTGCGAAGTGCTGCGGTAACCTTATTGGAGAAGTTCGCCTCACCAAGCTTTGATGCGTTTCTCTCAAACAGAGACTGTGCAATTACTGGCACAGGAACATCCTCTGCAAGAGCCGCTTCAACAGTCCACTTTGCCTCGCCAGATGCATCAACAATGCCCTTAAAGTCCTTAAGATTTGGATGCATTCTAAGCTGCTCTTCAATTAAATCAATCAGCCAAGAACGAATAACAGAACCGTTTTGCCAATTGCGAGCAACCTGAGCCAAATCATAATCAAATGGAGCCTTCTGCATAACAGCAAAACCTTCGCCGATTGCCTCCATCATTCCGTATTCAATTCCGTTGTGAACCATCTTCATAAAGTGTCCAGCACCTGCAGGACCTACGTAGTCACAGCCATTTTTAACAGCAACGGACTCAAAGACATCCTTAAGATACTCGTAAGCGCTCTGATCTCCACCGGCCATCAAGCAAGCACCATAACGAGCACCCGAGGTGCCTCCAGAAGTTCCAAGGTCAAGGAACCTTACTCCAAGGTTAGAAGCCTCTTCTCCATGCCTGATGGAGTCCTTATAGTTTGAGTTACCAGCATCAATAAGGATGTCATCCTTCTCAAGCAATGGAAGAACCTGAGAAATTGTTGATTCAGTTGCCTCTCCAGAAGGAACCATCATCCAAATAACTCTTGGTGTTTCCAGCGCTTCAACAAGCTCTGCTAAAGACTGAACAGAAGAAATACCGTGCTTCTCTACTTCCTGACGGGCATCCTCAGAAACATCAAAGCCTTTAACTTCTACTCCGTTATCTTTGAGATTCAAGGCAAGGTTAAAGCCCATCTTTCCCAGTCCGACCAATCCAACTTTCATGTTCCTTCTTTCGACGAACTTTCTGTAAGAATTACTATAAAAATAATTTTCTACTAGTCAATATTAAAAAAGAAAAAAATTTTTCTTTTCTTTTAGTGGTAAGTTTTTTAAAGTAGAAGGTGTCTTATTTCATCGTTTAGCTTTGATTTGAGGAGAATCTCATGGAGTCTTCATACCGCGTAAGGCTTAAATCGTTTGAGTCTTCGCTTTCTAAAAAAGAAAAAATGATAGCTTCCTATATTTCTTCTCATTCACGCGCGGCTTCGCAAATGACCATTAACGAGATGGCACAGACCCTTGGAATGGCTGATTCCACGATTTTTAAATTCACTAGAAAACTTGGCTATACAGGATTCAAGGATTTTCACAATGCACTGATTTCTGAAGAATTTGATCCTGCAATTTCAATTCATGAAAACATTTCTGACACCTCTTCCCCATTGGGTGTGGCTGTCAGTGTATTTAACTCCTCAATTGATTCCCTCAGTCACACTAAAGAGATGCTTGAATCCGAAAATCTTGAAGGCGCAGTTAACTTGATTGTTTCCAGCAAAACTGTGTTTCTTTTTGGACTTGGTGGAAGCAATATTATTGCTGCAGACGCCTATCACAAGCTGCTCAGATCGCCTCTCAACGTAAAATACGCGTCCGATTATCACCTGCAGCTCATGGAGGCCAGCCGAGCTACAAAAGATGACTGTGCAATCATTTTCTCTCACACCGGTAGATGTAAAGAGGCTATTCAACTTGCCGATTTATTCCAGCAAATTGGCGGTCGTGTGTTAGTCATTACCAGTGATAGAAATTCTCCTCTGGCGAGAAGAGCGGATGTCACGTTACTAACTATCTCAGAGGAAACATCATTTAGATCAGAGTCTCTGGCATCAAGAATTGTTCAGCTGGCTCTCATCGACTCTCTCTATACGTCAGTAATGCTTGCAAATCCACGCAAATCCAAGAATTCACTACAGAGCATTCGCAATGCAATTGAGTTGACGAGATAGCTTTACTAAACTCACTGCACAAACGTAGGTTGTGTCCCGAAAAGTGGTGTAAGTAAGCATTTCAGTCATTTAAAAGAAGTGCGGTTATTTCCTAAAATATAGTCACCACAACCAATTCAGAAAGGAAATAACCGCAATGCAAACTCTACACGAAACTGAGCTCACCTACACCCAAGATCACAAATTAGATCTCAATGGTATGGCACGAACACTGCTTGAAGATGTAGTAAATACCGTAATGGTCGACGTGATATATAAAGCAATACGGGGATTGTATAAACAATATCCGTATTTTCTAGCTAACTAAGTGCTTTTAATTAGTTGTCTGAAACCCAAACCTGTTCAGTCCAATACTCTGTATGGCCCTTAGTTTGAGTCTCACCGACATTAAAACCGCGGTCAGTATTGCCAGGAAGAACACGCTTACGTCCAGTCTGCTGAGTAAATGCTTGGTGCTCTGCATTGTCGTAAGCGCCATTGTAGACCTATGGGTCACTGCCTTGTCTTTTGTTGTTGCACTAACAATAAGAATTCTAGAAATCATTGTTGCATCAAATAGCGTTTTGTCCGCACTTAGCTCAACATCGTAGCGTTCATTACTATTTTGATAGATTTATGAAAACTTACTCTATTACCAGGTAGAAGCATCTACGTCTTATAATCATTATCAATAGCTAAATGTATAACTTTTAGCAATTTTGAAGAAAGGTTTCTCCGATGATTTACGATAAAGAGACTTCTTTCGAAGAAGCTGTCATCACCGTGCTGAAGCAGCACGGATGGGACGATGCGGACGGCGTCCTGCGCTATCCCACCGAGCAGGACCTCCTTGAGAACTGGGCGAAGATTCTGTTTCAGAACAACGCGGATATCGACCGCTTGAATGGCTGCCCGCTCACCCAGGGCGAGATGGCACAGGTCATCGAACAAATAGAAACGCTCAAGACCCCGCTCGCGCTCAACGGGTTCATCAACGGAAAGACCGTCGCCATCACGCGCGACAACCCCAACGATCCGCTCCACCTGGGCAAGGAGGTGAGCCTGAAGATCTACGATCGCCAGGAGATCGCAGCCGGCCAGAGCCGCTACCAGATAGCTCAGCAGCCAATCTACCCTGCGAAGAGCAAGATCTTGAACGACCGTCGCGGCGACCTGTGTCTGCTCATCAACGGCATGCCCGTCATCCACATCGAGCTTAAGCGCAGCGGCATCCCCGTCAGCCAAGCCACCGGCCAGATAGAGAAGTACGCCCACGAGGGCGTGTTCACGGGACTCTTCCGCCTGGTCCAGATCTTCGTGGGAATGACTCCCGATGAAGCGCTGTACTTTGCCAATCCTGGCACGGGCGCGTTCAACTCGAACTTCTATTTTCACTGGGAGGACTTCAACAACGAGCCCGTCTGCGCGGGCGACAAACCCGGAACCGGCGAATGGAAGCGATTTACCTCCACGATGCTCTCCATCCCCATGGCGCACCAGCTCATCGGCTTCTATACCGTGGCCGACAGCTCGGACGGCTGCCTGAAGGTCATGCGCAGCTACCAGTATTACGCGGCCGCCGCCATATCCGATAAGGTGCGCAGATGCAAATGGGATGAAAGACCCAAGAGCAGCGCCCCGGGACGTCCCGGCGGCTACATATGGCATACCACCGGCTCCGGCAAAACCATGACGAGCTTCAAATCTGCCCAGCTCATAGCCGACTCGCACGACGCCGACAAGGTGGTCTTTCTGATGGACCGCATCGAGCTGGGCACACAGTCGCTCTCCGAGTACCGCGCGTTCGCCGACGACGCTGATGACGTGCAGGGGACCGAGAACACTCAGGTGCTGAAGTCGAAACTCGCGAGCGACGACCCCAAGAACCGCCTCATCGTGACCTCTATCCAGAAAATGAGCAACGTGAAGGCCGGCGAGAACAGGATCACCCAGGCGGAGCTCAACCGTCTGGCCTCCAAGCGGATCGTGTTCGTCATCGACGAGTGCCACCGCTCCACCTTCGGCGAGATGCTCCAAGACATACGCCGCGCGTTCCCCAACGCGCTGTTCTTCGGCTTCACGGGCACGCCGATCCTCGACGAGAACCAGAAGAAGGGCTCCACCACCGCCATGGTGTTCGGCGAGTGCCTGCACCGCTACAGCATCGCCGACGGCATCCGCGACGGCAACGTCCTGGGCTTCGATCCATATATGGTGACGACCTTCGACGACCACGACGTGCGCGAGGCCGTGGCTCTTGAGCAGGCTAAGGCCTCAAACGTCGTCGAGGCCATCTCCGACGAGCATAAAAGCAAGGTCTTCTACCACTACATGGACCAGGCGAAGGTCCCCATGGGCCCCATGGTCGACGGCGCCGGTAACCGCATCAAGGGCATCGAGGACTTCCTGACACGCACCCAGTACTGGCCCGACACGCCGCACCACAGCAAGGTGGTCGAGGATGTTCTGCGGCACTTCCCGGTGCTCTCCCATGGCGGCAAGTTCCACGCGATCTTGGCGACAAGCTCCATCCCCGAGGCGATTGACTACTACCGCGCCTTCAAGATGGAGGCGCCGCAGATGAAGGTGACGGCACTTTTCGACCCAAGTATCGACAATGACGCCGGTTCCACCGTGAAGGAGGATGCCCTGGTCGAACTTATCGAGGATTACAACAAAGCATATAGCCAGGAGTTCACCATTCCCACCTGGTCCGCCATGAAGAAGGACATCTCGGCGCGCCTTTCACATAAGAAGCCCTACATCAACGTCGACGCCAACCGCGAGAGTCGCATCGACCTGCTCATCGTGGTGGACCAGATGCTCACTGGCTTCGACTCCAAGTGGCTCAACACACTCTACCTCGACAAAGTCATATACTACGAGAGCATCATCCAGGCCTTCAGCCGCACCAACCGCCTGTTCGGCCCCGACAAGCCCTTCGGCACCATCCGCTACTACCGCCTTCCCCACACTATGAAGGGCTACATCGATGCTGCGGTGAAGCTGTACTCGGGCGACCGCCCGCTCGACATGTTCGTGCAGAAGCTTCCGTACAATATCGCGCTGATGGACGCGCGTCTCCAGGAGATACTCATGGTGTTCGAGGCTGCGGACGTTGGCGATCTTTCGAAACTTCCCGCATCGCAAGAGGCTAGGCGAAAGTTTGCCAAGGAGTTCGTCGAGCTCAACAAGTTCCTCGAAGCCGCGAAAGTGCAGGGCTTCACGTGGGACCAGGATACCTACGAGTTCGAGGAGGAACCGGATGAGGGAGGGCGACGCGGCAAAACCTACTTCGTGCAGCCGGTCATCGACGAGCGGACCTATCTCGTCCTCGTGCAACGCTACAAAGAGCTGTTCGCGGGAGGAATCGGCCCCGGAGGCGCCCCGGAGGCGCCTTACGAGCTCGATGGTCATATAACGGAGATTGACACGGGGCTCATAGACAGTGACTACATGAACGCAAACTTTCAAAAGTGGCTGAAATGCCTTGAGCAGGACGACGAGGGGCTCGCCGCCGCGTACGAGGAGCTCCACCGATCATTCGCGTCTCTGAGCCAGGACGACCAGCGTTTCGCCGAGTTGTTCCTTCACGACGTCGAGCGAGGGGACGTCACCCTTGAGGACGGCATGACGATGAGGGATTACATCACGTCCTATGCACACAAGGCGAAAAACGCTCAGGTCGATCAAGTCGTCGAGGCGCTCGGCGTAGACGGCGAGCTTCTTGCTACCATGACTGCGCTCGACCTGACGGAATCGAACATTAACGAGTTTGGGCGCTTCGACGATTTGAAGGACTCGGTAGACAAGGCGCGCGCCAAGGCCTTCTTTGAACAGAAGGAAGGCAAAACGCCCTCTTTGTTCAAGGTGAACTCCCGTGCGGCGGCGCTGTTGAAGAAGTTCATCCTGGAAGGCGGCTTCGACATCTACGAATGAGCAGCGATTATGAACAGGTGAAATTGAGGGTTTGGCAATCCGAGGGGGCGTATTTGACCATGCGTCCCCTCGCTTCATCTTGGGAACAGCGTAAGTT
>CAUUGK010000004.1:0-31642 GCA_963544765.1 uncultured Atopobiaceae bacterium | reverse complement strand
AAAGAGGATTGGCAGAAGGACGCTTACGAGTTTGTTAAGTCCTTTGGCTATGATATTCAAACCATGCTAGGAGAGTAATTCCTAGCGAGAAAAACGTCTTGTTCAAGAAAACAGCCGCCTTCTTAGTCAAAGGCGGCTGTTTTTGTGTGCGAGAAGATCGCCCTAGCAGTTGGATCTTACTTCTGCTTGCGAGCCCTTAGTGCAAAGCCGAGAGCAGTGATGCCAGAAGCAACCATGCCAACAGAAGCAATTACAAGCTCAGCGACATCGCCGGTATCTGGCAGAACACGCTTCTTCTTGGTCTTAGAAGGCTTGTGTGGATCTGAGCTAGGTGTTGGATCAGGGCTAGGTGTTGGCTCAGGATCTGGTGTTGGCTGAGGCTCAGGTTCTGGATAGTCGTTTGTGAAGACCAGAGGAGGCGTGCTTCTGCACTCGCACTGATCAATCTCTGTTACAGTTCCATCTTCAGCGGTCTTAGTAATGTGATAGGTGAAATCAAACTCGCCATCATCATTCTTAAAGACGGTGTAGGTGAGAGTGTAGACAGACTTGTCGTAAGTAACCCTCTGGTTAGTACCAGTAACCTCTTTGATGGTGTAAACATAGGTGCCAGGCTGCGTAAAGACTAGCTCACCGAAGTTATTATCGCCAGAAACATCAACAGAAGTCTCAACGCTATCTGTTGTTGCGTTGTTTGGCATTGGGTAGGAAGGATCGTTGCGGGTGAGCGTGAACTTGAAGACATCCTGAGTTGTTGCAGTGCGTGGGTTGCCGCCGTTATCATCAGGGAGAACTGATGGATAGTCGGTTGGAGCATCTGGTGCGTTACCAGTAACAACCTTCTGGACAACTGGATAGTCCCTGGCTGGCAGTGGATCAGGATAGATATTAGTAAAGACAGCGCCTGTTGCATCGTTATACTCGCCAAGGTCAACGGTAGTAACGTTTCCGTCCTCGTCAGTCTTGGTCATAGTACGTGTTGCCTCAAGCTGGCCGGTACCGTCGTCAGCAACGTTATAGGTAACGGTGTAGACGCTCTGATCGTACTGGATGTTCTGGGTGCCGGTAACCTCTTTGATGGTGTACACGTAGGTGCCAGGCTGAGTAAACGTAATGTTGCGGAATACAGCGTCGCCACCGAGAAGTCTGCGTGTACGAGCAGTATTGCCGGTAGATCCCTCAGGCATTGGGCTGGATGGATCAAGGCGTGTCATCTCAAAGATAAAGACGTTAGGAGCGTCGCCCTCGTCTTCAGAGCCATTTGCCAGGAAGTTATTGATTAGGCTCTCGGCAAAGCTGCCGCTTGCAGTGTCGTCGGCGCTTGTCGCGCTTGCAGTGCTTGTGGTGTCTGTCGAGCTAACGTTACTTGTGCTCAGGTAAGAATTAACCAGAGACGCAGGCGAAGGCTGTCCAGGTATAGGAATATCTGGGTAATCGCCTTCGACAATCTTGGTAACGGATGGTGTCACAATAGCAGGCCTGACATTGTAGACATTTACCAGCGACTGAGTGGTGGTGTACTGCTCAACGCGAGAAATACTGCTTCTAGTTGAAACGTAGGAATTAGGAACGTTCTCGGTGATGGTGTACGAAACAGTATCAGCAGCAGTATTGTCTACGTACTTACGAAGACCCTTGTAGACAATGGTGTAGGTGTTATTGCCATTATCGGCAACCTCAGGCGCAATGGTGCTGGTATCAAGATTCTTATCGTTAGAGAGAACCAGATTGTTAGCACCAAAATCAGTTGTGGATGGGCGCTTACCACTAGCATTGTTGTTATCGTCCCAAACCTTATTGACTTTAAGGTCAATGCCGGCGTAGCTCAGAGCGTGAGTAGAGAGGCTACGAGTGGAGTGGTTACCAGCGATATCGTAGTCAAGAACGCTGCTGAATACACTGCGCTTACCGTCGTAGGAGGCATCTACGTTATCGGCAACCTTATAAGTGACGTCAACAAAGCCGCCGCTATCAGCAGCAAGGGCATGTGTAGAGGTAAAGAGCACCATATCAGCGTCAACGGGATTAGTAACTACGGTGTAGTCGCTAGGCTGTGGAGCATGGTTTGCAGCATAGGTAACGCCGGGGTTCAGCTTGATGTACTGGTAAGAGAAGTTCGAAGACGAGCTTACACCTTCAAGTGCAAGAGGAAGCCGAGTTGCACCCTCTGGATTGATACCAGCGCCGCGGTTTGTAGACTTGGAAAGCAAAGGAACAAACAGCTGCGTGGTATTTGCAGTGTTACCGGTGTTATTGCGGACAGCAATGTGAACAGTTGCGGTGTCTCCGCGCTGCATAACAGGGGTAGTTGCGCCTGGATTTGCGGAGTCGTAAGTGTAATCAGTTACGGTTCCAGAGACGGCATCCTTTACAGAAAGGGTAGATGCAGCGGCAATAGCAGATGCCTGTGCAATGTTGATACCAGGGCGCTCGGAGAGAGAAACCATGGTCTCGCCAGAGTTGACGCTGTTGCCAAATAGGCTGGTGTACTGGGAAGTGTTCCAGTTGCTGCGATCCCAGTGCTCAGACTTAATCTGAGCACCAATCTCCTTGAAGTCTTTGGTGGTAATGCCAACAAAGTCGTTGATGTGGTAGATGCCCTTGCCTGCAAGATCGGTGGTATGGACATCCATACTCAGAGTCATGTTCTTGCTGGTAAAGTCTGGCTGATACTGGCCGCGAGTCTCGTCGCCAACATCAATGGTGTACTTCCAAACCTTAACAGCTACGCCGTCCTTATCGTACGTTCCTACAAACTCAGGAGCACTGAGCGTGCCGTTAGAAACGGTGAGGTTGCTGTAAGTGAAGCCCTCAGGCATGATGACGTAGAGCACTGGCTCTTGAAGAGGGTTCCAGTCCCAGTTTGCGTCGTCGATGCGACCAGAAATCTTGAAGGTCTCGCCGCCGTTAATCTGGGTCTTATCGATGCTACCAACACCGTTAAGAACCTTAGGCGCGCCGGACTTAGCGGTCAGCGTAACGCCTGCGTCAGGAGTGGTACCAGTGTCGTAGAGCTTGACGTTAGTGACAACGTCGGCGTTAGTGCCCTTTTTCCAAGAGCCGTAAACGCCGTTGGAGATGTAGCTCCAGCCGTAGTACTCGTCAGTGACATGCTTGTTGTTTGGATTCCATGTGTCGAGAAGATCGCTCATTGGCCTAATGCCATCGTATCCGCCAAGAATTGGACCAAGGTCAACCTTGATGGAAGTGATGGAAGTGTTGATATCAAGGCCAAGTGCTGTGTTGGTGATAAGTGCGGAGACACCAGAGGTGCGCAGAATGCTTGGGTCAGCAGTTCCGCTCGTGCCGTCCGATGCGGTCCAGTGGATTGGACCATAGGTCATACCAGCCTTGTAAGGGATGGTGACGCCACGGATGATAGCGGTTTGGTTCTGATCGATGGTCATCTCGAGCGTCTTTGGAGCGGTGTCTGAGGAGAGTTCGTTCTTGATGAGATAGGTGCCAAGACGAACGTTGTAGGTATCGTTCTTCTTGTATGCCCAGTTAGGAGCTGTGTCGACTAGAGCGTGTGTAGTAAGACGCTCTGGGTTGAGACCGTCAATTACGGTAACTGTAAGCGTAGAAGTAGCGTTTCCGGATGTGCGGTTGACGTTTGGTGTGTCATTCCAAACGCTCATAGTGAGGTTCTTAATGGTGACGTTAAAAGTTGAGTTGTTAGGTCTGGTGCTTGATGCAGGAACCTTAATCTGTGGCTTAAAGGTTGGGGTACCTGCATAAGAGCCTGGCTCGTTCCACTCAACAGTTGCGGTCTTGTTAGTACCGTCATCGGTAGTAGAAACAATGGTACCTGCGGTGTTGTAGAGGCTGGTCTCGTTGACACCAACAAGCTCCATATCGCTTGGATAGACAACTTGTACGGTAGTCTTACTGTTTGCCTCGGTAAGCACCTTAGAGCCCGTGGCGGAAACCTGCAGGGTGGAGGTGGTGCCGCCCTTAGAGAGGACCTCGGTAGACTGATCAGCCCAGAAGCCATAGGTCATTGGGTCGGCTGCAGTAACAGCTGAAGTATGTGGGTCAATGTTTTGTGTTGCCGTGGTGCTCAAGCTGACGCGGATTGCGTTTGCAATAACCTGGCTTGCGCTTTGGTTCTCAACAGCGTCATCAAGCTTGAACTGAATTTCTCCCCTGGAAGATACCTGGGTAAGGCCATTGTTGGTCATGTAGACCAAATCACCACTGCGGTTCTTCTCGGAACTTGCGCCAGGATAGCCGTAAGGAAGGGTTCCCGTTCCCGTAGGTGTGGTAACCAGGTCAGAGAAGCTGGTGTTTGAGATGCCACCAACGGTAAACGTTGCACCTGGAAGACCTGTGACATAGAGTCCGTCTCCAAACCTCACGTTGAGGTAGGTTGGCGAGAACTGCAGCGAGGCAGGGATTGTATAACCAACATTCAAGGCGTAGGTAACTCCCGCCTTTAGAGTAGGAGTTTGACCTGCAAGAAGGTCAGCAACTTGGGCGTGAGTCGACGCATCTTCAATGCTCAGAGCATTGATTTGAAGACCTGTGGTGTCTTCTGCGTAAGCTACGCTAAGGTTGGGCAGCAATGCTGCGACGAATGCAACGGCAGCTAAAAGCAATCCCGCTACAATCCTTGCCTTACTTTTCATAGCACATCCTAACTAGAGCGATACAGAACCAATCACTTTCTTTCTTACTTATTCTTACGACGCTTAGTAATGCCAAGTGAAGTCATTACAGCGGTCATACCAGCGAGAAGTGCAGCAAGAGGTGCTGCAGCAGAAGCATCTCCGGTGTATGGAGTCTTCTGCTTCTTTTTCTTAGATGGCTTAGTTGGAGTGGAAGGAGTCTCTGGAGTCTCATCCTCTGCAACAGTAATGGTTAGCTGGATTGTGTCGTTATCAGTTGCAACGGCGTCCTTACCATCTGGCCACTGGACACCATTCCAGGTGAACGAGAAGACCTTGCGGTTGCCAGCTGCGGAATCAGCAATAGCGCTGAAGGAGCCGGTAACGGTGCCGACAGCGGTGAGCTGGGTACCTGCAGCAACATTGGAGTCAATGGTGACGCCAGGAATGGTGAGCTTCATCCAGCCATCGTTTGCACTTGCCTCATCAACAATGCGCTCGAGGTCAGAGTACGTTCTAATGGAGGAAGGATCGCTGAGTTCAAAGGTGACGGTAACCGTACGACCGTTGACCTGAACATCGCTGACCTTAAAGCCGCTACCAAAGTTAGAAGCCTGGATGGTGTTGGCATCAAGGTTGCTTGGAAGCGTCATTCCCTCAGGAACGGTCAGAGTTGCTGTGAACTTGAACTTCAGGTTGCTCAGCGTAATGGTGTCATGGTTGGTATTAGGGTAGGCACGCTCAATGTTGTTCATCTGCTCTTGGATAGAGGAAGCAAGAATTGAGCCAGTGAGGTTAAAGGTAGAGCCTGCCTTCATAGTGATGACCTGGTCATGCTCGGTATTCTCGTCAGCAAGCATATCTGCAGGAAGATTCATCTCAATTGGGTTGTTCACAATCAGAGTTTGCTGAATGCCGGTACCACGAGGGTCCCTGCTCGCAGCAATCTGGACGCCGTTCCAAGAAAGTTCGAACTTCTTGGTGACGTTAGTGACGGTGTTCTTTGCAAAGGACTCAAAGGTGCCAGTAAGAGTACCTATAGCGGTGAGCTCCTGACCATTGGTTACCTGAGTTGGGTCAAGTGTGAGACCATCAACAGTTACGGTAAGAGGTCTTGCAATTTCTGCGGTAGCTGCATCGTCTTTGCCAACTGTCTCGACAGCGTCTTTGAGCTGCTTGTAGTTGGTGTAAGTGCCCTTGAGCTTCAGGGTAACGGTAACTTCCTGACCGTTCACGGAAACGTTTGTAACCTCAAAGAGATCACCAAGGCCAGAGGTAGTTACTGTTGGATTAGCTGGGACAACAACGCCAGCAGGAAGCGTGAGCTTTGCAGTAAAGGTTGAAGTTGTGCCAGAAAGCGTAATCTTGGTTAGGTCGTCGAGGCCGCCAGCAATGCCATTCTCAAAAGCGCTCATCTGATTAATGACGGAAGTAGCGTCAATAGCGCCTGTAAGACTGAAGCTCTTATCGTTAGAAACTTCCTTGATCTGAGTGGTGTTGCTCTGAGAGTCACTCCACATATCAGCAGGAAGATCGCTCGTAAGCTCTACTCTCTGGATGGAAGGATCTTCTTTCCACTTGAGATAGTAGGTGACATCGTTAGTAAGCGTTGCGCCACCGTTAATGGTTGCAGGGGAGTTGCCTGCAGCGTCGGTGAACCAGTAGTGGTAGTTGTGACCAAACACAATGCCAAAGAGGGTCATTGGCTCATCCGCGTTGTCTAGAACGTGGTTCTCAAAAGTTGCAATCTCTGTATAAGCAGTATTGGTGTTAGTGCTGGTTGGACTTGCAATTCCATCAGTAGACGTGGTCAGAGTATTGCTGCTGAGATTCTGCAGTAGAGCATTAATGGTAGTCTGCTCGGCAACAGTTGGGTGAGTCTTGATAGTTGCAACTTCTCCGCCGTTTGCATCGGTGGTGATGTCAAAGACGTTTGGATTCTGCTTAAAGACGCTGTTTGCAGAGAAGGTTCCACCATTTGCCGAGAAGGACACGGTAAGATGCTGCTCCTCCCAGTCTGCGTACAAATCAACGGTATCGGTGCCCGCAGGAACAGCCAGGTTGGAATTAGCTGCAACCTCGTCACCAGCGCCGTTTGCCTGGGTGGTCCAGCGCTTGAAGGTTTTACCTGCAATGTTGAAGTTGCTGTCGCGATTGTTAACGTCAGTGTTAGAAAGAACGTTAACGGTGCGACCAGCGTTTGTAGCAACGCGTTCAATAACGGTAACGCCGTTGCCGTTGTGATACCTGACATAGAGCCAAGCAGTGTTGGCCTTCCAATGTGGATAGACTGTCATGTCAGAGGTGACCTGGGTATCAGCGGTGAACTGGTGCTCGGTACCAGCAGCGTCGGTGTAGTACCAGCCGTCAAACTCCTGACCACTTGCATAAGGATCTGCAGGTAGGGTAGTGGAGCCTTCTGCTACAGAAGAAGCAGTTGCAAGAGAGTTACCGCGCATAGCAAGAGCAGTCTTGTTAGCAGTAGTGCCGTCAGCAAATGTTGGGTTGACGCCGGTAACACCTGGAGTATTGAGGTCAAAAGTAACGGTTGCAGCAGGTGCCCAAACGTGCTTCTGGCCATCGCTTGAAGCGTTAGCAACTGGGTAGGTATAGGTTGCTCCGTTTGCATTAATGAGGCTCAGAGAGTTAGTTGATGGGTCAGCAAGGGTGAAGAGCGAGAGTACCTCGTTGCCGTTAGCTGCGCCGTTTGTAGGGATAGTGCTACCAAAGCCGCTGTTGTAGCTTGGTGCGTATTTGATCAGGTAAGAACCGCCAACAACGTTGTAGTTTTGACGAGTCTGACCAGCGCCGTTATCGGAGTTCTTGGTAGCAGGGGTTTCTACCAGGCTGTTTCCGGTGAATTGGATGGAGCCGTTAGTCTGGGCTCCAAAGAGGGCGCCAGAGTTACGACCATCTCCCTTAATCGTGGAGTTGTTAATGATGACGTCACCAGTGTTGACGTTAAGGCCGCCAGTTCCACCGTTAGTGAAGTTAAGGGTTGAGTTAGTAACGTTTACTGTTCCACCAGCTACACCAACAGAAATGCCAGAAGTTGAGCCAGCATTTGCGTTGATGGTGGAGTTAACAATATTGGAAGTTCCCTGGATGGTCATGCCCGTAGCGCCGTACCATGAAGGATTAATGGTCAGCGTAGAGTTATTCATGTTGAGCTGGTTGACGTAGAAAGTCTGACCAAAGCCTTCAACGGTAAGGTCTGTGTTCCTAAGGTTGAGGTTGCGAGCGTCATTCCAGGTACGAGCCTGTGAAGTTACTTTGATAGTAGCGTTTTCAAAGGTGACACCAGACTCAAAGAAGTTTGTATTGCTCTTATCGTCTGCGGTGATGGTAACGCTGCTCTTGTTGGTGCTGCCGCTAACGGTTCCGCCAAGAGAAATACCACGAGTACTGCTGGAACCTGCGTTGTTTCTAAACACATAGGTACCATCGGTAATGGTTGAGCCACGCTCTGCTATTAGTGCGGTTTTGAAGCCAGACATGGTAAGGGTGCCCGTACCGGTCAGCGTTGAGCCAGGTGAAAGAACTAGACCGTCAATGCTGTTTCCAGTGCCAGTAAGCGTTGCGCCCTCAGATTCAATCTTGAGTGTAAGACCAGAAGGAATGGTAACCGTAGAGGTCAAATCAAGGTTGCCTTTGAGATGAATGGTGTAGATTGAAGAAGTTTCTCCCCACAGCTCCAGTGCTTTCTGGAGAGATTTAACAGGATCGGAGCTGGAGCCCTCGTTAGTATCGCTACCGTTGGTTCCGTCTACCCAGAGCTCAGTTGAGATGTAAGAAAGGCTTCTTGTAACACGGCGAGAAGATCTTTCTGCAGGAGCAGCAGTCTGCTCAGAGGTCTGCTGGTTGGAAGTAGCTTCTGCGTTAGTAGTGGTTTCAGCAGAGGTCTCTGCTGTTGCTTCAGAGGTTGAGGCAGTTGCATCACTTGTTTGAGTTGCTGCAACTTCTTGCGTCTGAGCTACCTCTTGAGTGCTAGCAATTTCTGCTAACGCTGAAGAAGGGACCAAAGAGAGCGCGAGTACCAAAGACATAGCTGTCTTTGCCCCTTTGCTTGCAAAGTTCTTGTTTTTTCTTTCCATACCTACCCCTAACAAATAGTGAATACCCCAACAAAATTTGCAATTAAATCTTGCGCTGAAAGTGATGCATCACGATAAGCACGATAGAGATAAATGACACATATTCAGAGCATTTTTCGTATAGATAATTATCTATTATTTTGATAAAAATTGTTAGCTCAACCAGCGATTTTTATAGTTTGAACACATTTCAAAAAACCTCTTGGACTAATGTTATATAAATAATTTAATCAAAATATTTGGTATGTTGAAAAATGGCATTTAAATTGCTCTATTTTTGACGATTTTCTCGACATTTGTCATAAACGTGCAACGGATAAAAATTGTAATAGAAATGTATTAAATTTTAAGACAAATGTGAGTTATGCGGAAACTGAATAGTGGAAGCTGGATAGTTAACAATTTCATGAAATTTGAGCTTCAAAATTCTCAAGCAAGAGAGGCTGTGTACACTAAGAAAAAGACAGTTAAGAGGATGCACAATCTGCGCAAATAATGCGTGAGAGATACGTTTGAATGTGTTAAGCGGGGAGTTATGGACTCAAAAATTATCGATGACGCTTTGGACTTTGTAAAAGAGGTCTTCTCCACAGATTTTAGTGGCCACGACTACTTCCACACGTTGCGTGTGTACAAAATGGCTGTAAGAATTGCGCAAGAGGAGGGGGCAAATCAAGAGATTGTTGCTCTTGCTGCTCTTTTGCACGATGTTGATGACATCAAACTTTCTCCAGAGACTCATGAGCATAAGGATAGGGCCGTTGGTTTTCTGCGCCAGCATGCTGTCGACGAGGCCACTATCCAGGCAATTTGTACCGCAATTGATGAGGTTTCTTTCTCGGGAACAGACTCGGTAGTTCCTTCAACGCTTGAGGGTATGTGTGTTCAAGATGCCGATCGCCTGGACGCGCTTGGTGCTGTTGGCATCGCACGTACCTTTGCTTATGGCGGAAGTCACGGTCGTGGTATGTATGACCCAGATGAGCCACCGACCCTTAATATGAGCGGCGAGGAGTATCACTCACACAAATCAACGTCGCTTAACCACTTTTACGAGAAACTCTTTTTGCTGGTAGACATGATGAATACGCGCAGTGGCAAAGAGCTAGGAAAAGCTCGCGAGAAGTACATGCGTGAGTATGTTAGCCAGTTCTTAGATGAGTGGAACGGTAAACGTTAAGATATAGTTTTTAGCTATATGAATTAGTTAAGTATTTGTATTTCACAAGTGAAGTGTTGATTGTCATACTGGTTTCTCGTAAGCAGTTCTAAGGGGTCATTATGGCAATCAAAAATGATAAAACTACTCCACATCGCTTTGATGTTGTTGGCAGCTTTCTCCGTCCAGAAAATCTTAAGCAGGCTCGTATTCAGTTTGAAAAAGGTCAGATTGATACACATGAGCTCAAGCAAATAGAGGACAAAGCTATTACAGAGCTTATCCAAAAGGAGAAACAGGCAGGCCTTAAAGTCATCACTGACGGTGAGTTTAGGCGTGCAACCTGGCACCTTGATTTTATGTGGGCGTTTGAAGGTATTGGTCATGCGCCAACTAATACGGGACTTCCTTTCCACGATGAGACTGCAGAGATTGACGACACCTTCCTCGTAGGAAAAGTGGAGCTCACCAAAGAGCATCCCTTTATAGAGCACTTCCGCTTTGTTCAGCAGTTTGAGGACGAGACTACCGTTGCCAAGCTTACTATTCCTGCACCTGCACAGTTTATTGAGCAGTTCATTATGCCTATGAACCGCGAGCAGACTAACAAGTACTATGCCAACGACCAGGAACTTCTTGAAGATATTGTTGCTGGCTACGAAGCGTTTATTAAGCAGGTATATGCTGCAGGCTGTCGTAATCTTCAGCTGGATGACTGCTCATGGGGCGTGCTGGTTGACCCACGTGCAGAGCTTTTCTTTGGCGCTGATCAGGAGGGTCTTAAGAGGATAAAGGCACTGCTCTTGGAGATTAATAACCGCGTTCTTGATGCAGCTCCAGCTGACCTGACTATTAACACGCACGTTTGTCGTGGCAACTTCCATAGTACCTGGGCTTGCGAGGGCGGCTATGACGATGTGGCCGATGCTCTTCTTGCTCAAGAGCATGTAAACGCTTTCTTCTTAGAATTTGATGACCATCGCTCCGGTGGCTTTGAGCCCCTGGCTTCTGTTCCAGCTGGTAAAAAAGTTGTGCTTGGTCTGATCACCACCAAGCACGCCCAGCTGGAAGAGAAAGCCAAGGTTATTGAGCGTATTCATGAGGCAGCTCAGTACGTACCTCTGGAGAATCTCTGCCTTTCTCCCCAGTGTGGCTTTGCAAGCTGCGAGATTGGTAACAAGCTCACTGAAGAGGAGCAGTGGGCAAAGATTGCGCTTGTAAAAGAAATTGCCGAAGAGGTTTGGGGCTAAATATCAGTTGGTAACGGTTTATCTACAACTTACATGCCGTTTACCGAAGAGTTTCTGACCATACGTTCTTCTCGACTCCTGTCCACTAAAATGGACAGGAGCTTTTTTATTGGAGCTAGACTTCGGAGGCAGTATGCCAAGCGAGAAGACCCGCTGTTTGCACCTCGTAAAAATTTTTGAGGAAGAAACTGACGATGACCATGGCTTAAGTACTCCTCAGCTTATTGAAAAGCTCGCAGAGCGCGGGCTAAGCGTGGAACGTAAAACACTCTACGATGACATCAAATCTCTGCAGAATTTTGGCTACGACATCCAGTCTTATCAGCGCCATCCCGTTGAATACGGTCTGGCAACCAGGAAGTTTCAGGCTGAGGAGCTCATGTTAATGGCAGACGCTGTGCAGTCGTCAAAGTTTTTGACCGAGCGCAAAGCAAATAATCTGGTGAGCCTTATTGGAGAGCTGGGCGGAAAGTCTACCTCTGATACGTTGAAGAAGCGCATCCATGTTGAGGGGCGTATTAAGTCGCAAAATGAGTCTGTGTTTTATGCTCTTAATGCTATTCAAACGGCTCTTTTGCAGAAGAAAAAGGTCTCGTTTAAGTATCGCAAGAAAGGCTTTAAAGATAAGGTTATTGAAGAGCTTCCCGTAAGAGAAGAAACGCCTGTTCAACTTACGTATATTGATGATTTCTACTACCTTATTGTGTGGAATGATAAGCATCAAAACTTTGTCAATTATCGTGTGGACCGCATGTTTAGACTTGAGGTTTCTGATGCTGACGCCACGGTTAACGAGCAAATCAAACGGTTTGATATAGATAAGTATCAAGAGCGTGTCTTTGGCATGTATTCGGGTGAGGTTGTTGAGGTCACACTTCGTGTTAATGAACGTGTGATGTGCTCGGTGTACGACCGCTTTGGCAAGAACATTATTTTGAACAATCCGAGTTCTGATGGAAGTACAGCTGACGTGCATGTTTCTGTAATGGAAGCTCCAACGTTTTACGGCTGGCTTGCAACCTTTGGAACAGATATAGAGTTAGTAGCTCCAAAGAAGACCAGACAGAAATATCAAGAGTATCTGAGCGGGATTCTTCAGAGCTACCAATCACAGAAAGAGGACTAGCTAAACGGCGAAGACGGGCTAAGCGGACGGGCTAAACCAGACAGTTCACGAGTACCAATTAGCGAGCATCAATAACGTAAAGACCTGCTTTAACAAGAAGATGACCATGGTGATCGCTGAGCTGCGTGATCTTGCAAGTAACAATGTTTTGATGTCCGTAGAAGAGCAAAGTACTCCAGAGAGAATTGCTTTCTCTAGGAACAAAGCCCAGCTTGTGGTCATTAGAGTACAGAGCAAGAGCCTCTGGGTCGTAAGGGTTATCACGTTCAGGAACAATGGTTAGATCTGAGCCAAGTTTGAGCTGGTCAAAGACAAGAGGAGCGTCGTAGTAGGGAAGACCGGAAACAACGAAGGAATCAACAAGCTTTGTAGGACTGTACATAAGAGCCTCCTTAGAAGATGTTGAGAATAGAATATGGATTTGTTAAAGAATGAGTGTCCAACAGATTGGACAGTAAAAATAGCTGAAAGACAAAACAGTAAGAGACAGAGACAAAGAGTTTCAAAAGGAGTTTGGATGATTACCACTAAGAGATTGTTTCTTATTCCATGGCATGCATCTGACGCGGATGAGCTTTATGAACTAGCAAAAGATCCAGAGATCGGACCACTTTGTGGCTGGGAACCGCACAAGACTCTGGAAGATTCCAAGCAGGTTCTTGCAAATGTATTGTCCGAGAAGTTCTGTTATGCCGTAAAGGATATGAAGACTGGTCATGTAATTGGCTCGATGTCATTGGACTTTAAAGAAATTCCTGATCCAAAAGATTCCTCAAAGCAGTTGCATCAGGCAGAAATTGGCTATTGGATTGGCCGTCCTTATTGGGGACAGGGATTGGCATCTGAGGGTACTCAAGCTCTTACTACCTATGCATTTGAAGAGCATGGCGTTGACCAGGTGATTATTAGATATCTTGAGCGTAATAAGAGATCTGCTTCAGTGGCTCAAAAGTGTGGCTTCACAGAAGTAGAAATCTTTACGGACTTGAATAAGTATACAGGCAAAGAAGAGCAGTTTGGCATCTCCATGCTTACAAAAGCAGACTGGGAACGTGTTCAAAAATAGCAGTTGTTCTCGCTATTTTGTGTGTTGTTTTTAAATGTTGCATAAGGCAAACTCGTATATGCAACGACAAAACTACATGTAAAGTAAATGAAACAGTTAGTGGATTAAAGATTCTGCTTGTAAGAAGAGCGAGAGAAGTTTTATATGATGATTAACAAACGCCTCATTGCCCTCATTGAGGAGAGTAAAAAATACATTGGCTTGACCGTGCTTTACCAGTGGATTGCGCTGCTTGCCAATATTGTATTTATGTATTCTCTGGCAAGAATGATAGAAGCCCTATTCATGGATTATTTTGTCCTCGAAGAGCAGTTGGTGTTTATTGCATTCTGCCTTATTGCTATTGTGATCAGGTATTTCTGCAAACTTGCTCAGCACAAGACAAGCTTTTACGCAGCAAAAAGGGTTAAAAAGACCCTTCGCGAGAAAATCTATCAGAAGCTTTTAGAGTTCGGTCCTTCTTACAAGAACTCATATGCTACCAGCGAGATTGTCCAACTTGCTGTTGAAGGAGTAGATCAGCTAGAAACCTATTTTGCGCAGTATCTTCCTCAGTTTTTCTATGCTGTTTTGGCTCCGCTCACACTTTTTCTTGTTTTGCTCCTTATTAGTCCGGTAGTTGGCATTGTTTTGCTGGTATTTGTGCCGCTCATTCCAATGACCATCGTTCTTATCCAGAAGTTTGCAAAGAAGCTTTTGTCTAAATATTGGGGCCAGTATACGCAGCTCGGCGATACGTTTTTGGAGAACCTGCAGGGTCTGACCACAGCAAAGATTTACAAGGCTGATGGTTTTAAACACAAGCAGATGAACGAGGAAGCCGAGCACTTTAGACGTATTACCATGAAAGTTCTAACCATGCAGCTCAACTCCATCACCGTGATGGACGTGGTTGCATTTGGCGGAAGCGCGCTTGGTACAATTCTTGCAATTCAGCAGGTAAATGACCGGTTCCTCTTTATGTGGGAAGGCATCTTTGTCATTTTGATTTCGGCTGAGTTCTTCCTGCCTATGCGTCTTTTGGGCAGTTATTTCCACATTGCTATGAACGGTATGGCGGCATCAGACAAGATTTTTGACCTACTTGATACTCCCGTTCGCGAGCAGGGTACCAAGACCGTTCCAGCTTCTAGTGATGTCGCTTTGCGCAACGTTTCTTTCTCTTACGACGGCGAGAAGCCCGTCTTGGTGAATGTTTCTTTTGGAATGCGCGCTAACTCTTTGAATGCCCTGGTAGGAGAGTCAGGCTGCGGAAAATCAACAATTGCAGCACTTCTGACCGGAAAACTCCGCTCGTATTCTGGCGATGTTCTGTTTGGAAATACCAGTTTGTCAGACATTTCTGACCAGAATTTGCTTCAAAACGTTACGTATATTGGCCACCAAGCACATCTCTTTATGGGAAGCGTTCGCTCTAACCTTGCCATGGGTAATCCAGAGGCAACTGAAGAACAGCTCTGGCACGCCCTTGAACAGGTCAATCTTGCTGAGTTCGTAAAGTCTTTGGGTGGACTTGACGCGCCAGTTGCCGAGAAGGGCTCCAACTTGTCTGGTGGTCAGCGTCAGAGATTAGCACTGGCCAGAGCCCTACTTCACAATAGCCAGATGTACATCTTTGATGAAGCTACTTCAAATATTGATGTTGAGAGTGAAGACGTTATTATGCAGCAGGTTCACCAGCTTGCTCAGACAAAGATGGTGCTGGTAATTTCGCATCGCTTGGTAAACGTTAAAAATGCTGATCAAATTGTTGTTATGCAGCATGGTCGCATTGTTGGAAGTGGTACGCACCAAGAGTTGCTTGCAACAAATGACGAGTACAAACGAATGACGCAGGCCCAGACCGAGCTTGAGAATTATGTGAAAGGAGTTGAGGCGTAATGAAGACAGAAGTTAAGAACAGCGCCACAACTGCACGTACTTCTCGCCGTAGCGCGCTCACTATTATGCTGAGACTGGTGGGGCTGGTTCGTCCGCTGGCTGGCTTTATGATACTTGCAATTTTGATGGGTGTTTTGGGTAACCTTGCCGCCACGTTCATCAGTATTTTTGGAGCATATGCGCTGCTCAGCGCTATGGGCTTTGCTTCATCTTCTCCTATGGCGCTGCTTTTTGGTGGCATGCTTTTGTTTGCCCTGGTCCGCGGTCTGCTGCGCTATGCCGAGCAGGAATGCAACCACTTTATTGCGTTTAAACTGCTCGCACTTATTAGAGACCGTGTGTTTACGGCGCTCAGAAAGCTTGCTCCTGCAAAGCTTGAGGTCAAAAATAAAGGTAACCTGATGAGTGTTATCACCTCAGACATTGAGCTGCTCGAGGTTTTCTACGCACACACTATCTCGCCTATCTGCATTGCGGTTGTATTCTGCATTGTTATGGTGTGGTTTATTGTTGGCAGCACCAACTGGATTTTGGGTGTTATTGCACTTGTTTCTTACCTGGTAGTTGGCGTGGCAATTCCGCTTGCTATGTCTAAGCGCTCCGAGCAAGACTCTGCTGAGGCAAGAGATCTTGCTGGTAAGCTTTCTACGGTTACCCTTGATAATCTGCGCGGCCTTGACGAGATTCTGCAATATAACACCGGCGCACAGATGATTGAGGAAACAAGTCAACTAGCTGACCAGTTAAGTGACAGACAACAGGCAGTTAAGAAAGCATTTGGTGTCAACGATGCTGTCACCTCAACGGTCATTCTTGCCGCAACGCTAGTCATGTTCTTTAGTTCGTTCTACCTGGCCTATAACCAGCAGATTTTTATGACCGATGCTTTCATTGTCACCATTGCAATGATGAGTTCGTTTGGGCCTGTTGTGGCTTTGGCAGCACTTGGTACAACCCTGACCAGTACGTTTGCTGCGGGTAATCGTGTTTTGGATATTCTGGAAGAGAAACCCCTGGTTGAAGATGTGGTAGACCAAAAAGACATCTCCTATGAAGGCGTGCGTGTCTCTGAGCTTTCATTTGCGTATGATAACGAGCAGATTCTGGACAACATTTCCGTGGATATTCCTACCGATAAGATCGTGGGAATTGTGGGAAAGAGCGGCTCAGGCAAGTCTACGTTGTTAAAACTTTTGATGCGTTTCTGGCCAGCAACACCTGGTGCCATTGAAATTTCTGGAACCCCTTTGGAGCGGGTTAATACCTCAAACCTGCGCGATCTTGAGAGCTATATGACGCAGGATACGCATCTGTATCACGATTCCATTAAGAACAATCTCCGCATTGCAAAGCTTGATGCAACGGATGAAGAGATTGTTGAGGCGTGCAAAAAGGCTTCAATTCACGAGTACATTTCCACGCTGCCCCAGGGGTACGATACGCCTGTTGCAGAGCTTGGCGACTCACTTTCTGGCGGAGAGCGCCAGCGCATTGGCCTTGCTCGCGCATTCTTGCATGATGCGCCATTCATGCTGCTTGATGAGCCAACCAGTAACCTAGACAGCCTAAACGAGGCTATTATCTTGCGCTCGCTTGATAAAGAAACTGAGCGCAAGTCTGTGGTTCTTGTCTCTCACAGGGCTTCTACCATGGGAATTGCAGATGTTGTTTACACCGTTGATGGGGGACGAGTGAGCTGATGACACCTGAAGAAATTGCGCAGAAACGTCAAAAAGAAAAAGATCTTATCTCGTTAATGATTCGTTTTTATTGCGAGAAGTACCATCGCACCAAAGCCCACGAACCTCTGTGCGACGAGTGCGCTGAGCTTGAGAAGTATGCGCATACGCGTGTGGACCGCTGTCCTCATATTGAGACAAAGACGTTTTGCTCAAAATGCAAATCACATTGCTACAACAAGGAGATGCGTGCTCGCGTCAAAGAAGTTATGAAATCCACGGGACCTCGATTGCTTTTACATCATCCAATCCTCATGCTTAAGCACGCGCTTCAGTAACGCAGTCCTGGTTGTCCTTGTACACCTTCGACATCTGCGATTTTCTCGCCATTTCACGGTCTTCTCGCCAAAAGTGAGAAGACCGCATTTTTTTTGAATCTTTTTCATTTGAAACATAACTGTTAACTCTGAGAATTACGTATTTTTGTCGCGGCACGCTAGGGTTACAGTGACCTCTCGCTTTACAGAAGGAGGTACTGCGTTGATTAAATCTAAGAAAGCGTCATTTATTTTTAAGCTATTTATTGCTGTGATTGGCACCTTTGTACTGTGTGATTCTGCGGGCGTCTTCCGAATGAACTTCCGCGTTTCTTTCTTGTATTACTTCACCAACATCTCTAACCTGCTGCTTGTTGCTTATTTCTGGGGTGCGCTATTCCAGGCTTACAAGCATCCCGAGACTGCTCAGAAGCCATGGATGCCAACGGTCAAACACACGCTTATGCTGGGCATTACCGTAACTGGCCTGGTAGCTTACTTCCTACTTGACCATGGCGAGGTCTTTGTCAACGGCGTCTTTAAGTTCAACAATTTTATTCTGCATGATGTGATTCCTATCTGCGCCGTTTTGGACTGGCTGCTCTTTGACGAGAAGCCAACTATGGGCTTCAAAGAGCCTCTGATCTGGCCTTTGTATCCGCTCACGTATTTTGCGTACATTATTGTTTTAGTCCTGGGCTTTGGTGTGCAGATTAAAGAGAAGTCTCGCTGGCCTTATGGATTTATGGACTTTGACAAGCTAGGAGTCCCAACAGTTACTTTGACCATTGTGATTTTGATTGTTGTCTTTGTTGTCCTGGGCTACCTCTACGTCGTCATTGACAAAAAACTTGGCGAGAAGATCAAGAAGGCTGAAAACTAATCTTAATAAGGTTAAAAGTTGGAATGACCGTAAGGTTAAACCTAACGTATTGAGGAGAAAACCACAATTGATTGCAAAGTGCCTGACATTCGCGAACTGCCTCCCATTTCTTGGATACGAGAAATAGGAGGCAGTTCAAAACACACCTAAGTCGGATATTCTGCCAAAAAGACGTATACATTGCGCGGAAATTACCACAAACATGCAGATTATCTTCATTAGATGTGTAAAATGCCCGCATCTGAGCAGAATATCTGACTTAGGTGTGTTCCGTAGATACAGAATTTATCGATAGTTAAATTTCTTATATAAGTCTATTCATGTTTAAGCATATTAGATGAAGTTTATGCATAGAGATGCATATCAAGCAATGTGACCGCCTAGCTGCCTGCTATCTTGATTAAGAACATGTCGATTCTTTGGCAGAACCTACCAAAGCTGCGCTATTTTGTGCGCCAGGCCTAAAAGCCGACGCTAACACGCTACAGAATCATAATCACCCGCATGTGAACTGCCTCCCATTTCTTATGTCCAAGAAATGGGAGGCAGTTCATTTTCGGGCACTTTTTTATGCCGTTTACGGGAGTACATTTGGAAGGAGGCATGTGTACTGGTAAACTATTAAGAAGTTGATGAAGGAGGCATTATGTCACTGTATTGTCATCTACGTTCCAGTTTGGGATTAGTCCAAAAAATCGCACTTTCTGCCTGCGTTTTTATAATGGCAGCTGCTTTTCCTACTATTGCAAAAGCTGATGTTATTTCTACACCAAGAGTTGGTTTAGCTACTTCTTATACAATTGTGATCGCAGTTGTTGTTCTTGCGGTCGTCGTTGGATTTATCATGCTGAGAAGGCGTAACAGGTAAAAATTTTGCCTACTACAGAGCAAGTTCTTCCCAAAAAAGAGGTTACAACTTTTGCATATGCGCTTTGTCACTTTGTAGTTGACTTTGCTTGCGTATCTTCGATGCTCTGTGCTGTAAGCCGAGTGTTGGGGGAGTCTGGCCAAGATTCGTTGGAGTTTGTTGCACTGAGTATTCTGCTGTACGACGTTGTTGCTTTTACATTGCAACTGCCTGTAGGCATAGTGCTGGACAAGTTGGATAAGAACTCTTATGCTGCCTTGCTTTCGTACGCTTTGGTTGGTGCTGGAGTTTTGATTTCTTTGTTTCCCGTAGCACTTCTCGAGTGGTTAGCAGTTCTTTTACTCGCGGTTGGAAATGCCCTTTTCCATAGTGCAGGCGGACTGATCGTACTTAACATCTCGCAAAAGCACGCGGGTCCTTCAGGAATCTTTATTGCAACTGGTGCAATTGGAGTCTTTTTAGGCACGCAAAGTGCTCAAATGGAAAGGCTTCAGATTGCGTTTTCCCTCCTTGTGCTGCTGTTCTTATGTGCGCTTATTACGCTTGTGGTCCAAAAGGTTAACAAGAAATACTGGAACGTTCATAACGTTGCATTTGATATTCCGAAGCTTTCGTCCAATACACTGCTTGCGATTGCACTGCTCACCCTTGTAGTAGCTCTTAGAAGCTATGCTGGCATGGTTATGGCATTTCCCTGGAAGAGTCAGACGCTGCTTCTTACCTTGAGCATCCTTGGTGTATTTGCAGGTAAAGCCCTTGGTGGAATGGTTGCCGACCGCATTGGTTTTAGAACTACAGCGATCTTCTCGCTCATTGCTGCAGCTACTTTGTTTGCACCCTCATGGGAGGTGCCCGTTATGGGTCTCTTGGGTGTATTTTTCTTCAACTTCACTATGTCCATTACGTTGGCATCTCTAGCAAACATCTTGCCCAACGCAAAAGGTACTGCGTTTGGTCTAGCTAGTTTTTCTCTGGCCGTGGGTGCACTGCCTGCGCTTTTGGGATTTCGTGTTGAGCACCCCGTGATGCTTTCCGTTATTAGTTTGGTTTCAGCACTTGCGTTGGGTGTTGGCCTTACGTTGGTCAAAGATACTGTGGTCACAGGCCCATTTGGTCACGAGCGTATGTTCCAAGCAGCACAAGTTGCTAAGACTTTAGAGGAAGATACTCAAACAGCAGAGTCATTTGATCAGGTTGACGAACTTGCAGTTGAAGATGATTGTGACGCTGAAGACTATCTTGTTGCTGAAGACAAACAAGTAGAAGGCTAATGGCATGGACGATCAAACATTTCTATTGCCGTATTTGATGACCATTATTCCGATATTTGCGTTTTGTCTGATTCTGACTATCACTGTTGAACTTATTGTCGCAAAATCGCTGGGCGTTAAAGACAATCAAGCACTGTTGATTGTTGTTGCTGCTCAAGTGCTTACTAATCCAATTGCTGTTTTTATCACAAGCGCCCTTGTTGATGTGGTTGCTAACGACGTTCAGTACTGGGCGTGCGTCATAACTGTTGAGCTGGTTGTTATTGCTGTTGAAGGTTTCATTTACAAGGTAAAAAGAGTAAGCAACACCCCATGGACTCTTTCAATCTTGTCCAATCTTGCGTCAGTATCCGTAGGTATTCTCGTTCAAACACTTATATAAAAATTTAGCGAGAAACCCTTTGAATAGAAGTGGTTTCTCGCCAAATCTGGGTGATTTTATGAGATGAAGCCTTAATGAACCATCGCAATAAGAAGAGCTCCGACCATAAGACCAATGGATGTTCTGAGAGCTGCTGAGGCTTGCCTGTGCAAGAGCTTTTGCGCGCGGGTTGTGTGCGTGAGCTGGGCTTTTGCAGTGTTGAGTGTATGCATTGGTCCTCCTTTCTTAGTTCTTGTCTAGTATATGCCCAAAAGTAAGCTTAGGTAAACTCTTTAGTATAAAAATGATACAAAAAACCACGCCGAGGGTGAGTCCAATCATTCCTCCAGAAGAGGCGTCTAAGTAATAACTGCCTGTTATTCCAATCAAAACGCAGACCGTAGCAATAAGCGGAGAAATCCAGAGCATATGCCGCATCTGATTGGTAAGAAGCCTTGCGCAGGCACCCGGAACAATAAGCAGCGAGACTGACAAAATGACGCCAACTGCCTGGAGCGATATAACAATTGCGAGGGCTAGGGCAACAAGCAAGAATGAAGTGAGTGTTTTAGTAGAAAGACCGATTGCTTGAACCTGCGTGGGATCAAATGAAAGCAAGGTTAGGTCCTTGTTTTTAAGGATGAGCAGGATTGCAATAGGCAGGCCAATACAAAGAACTTGCAGCATATCGGGAGTTGTGACCCCCAAAAGGTTTCCAAAGAGTATGTGTGAGAGGTTAATTTGGCTTGGAACCTTGGATATGAGAACTGTTCCTAACGCAAAAAACGTTGTAAATACAATGCCGATAGCAGTATCGGGGCGCACAATTTGGCTCTTTTTGACTTGTCCGACCAACACCACGGTAATGAGAGCAAACACAAGTGCTCCCACCAAATAGGGAAGCCCCAACAGGTGAGCAATAACCACGCCTGGGAGAATAGAATGCGAGATGGCGTCGCCCATGAGCGACCATCCCATATGCGTAATCCAGCAGCTCAAAAGCCCGCAGACTATGGCGGTTGCAATTCCGGTGATGAGGGCTCGCTGCATGAATGCGTATTGGAGAATGTCTACCTCAGGCATGGAGCACCTCCTCAATGTGAGTATCTTCGGAAATACCAAGGTTCTGTAGGAGGGCGTCTCCAGAAAGAATTTCTTTCGAAGGACCCTGCGCGGTTATGGTTTTATTGATGACCAGGCAAAGCGGGAATTTTTGCTGGGCCAAATTGATGTCGTGAATTGAAACGAGCAATGTTTTGCCTTCTTTACTGAGGTTATTGAGCTGCTCGGTAATGATGGCCTCAGAGCGAGCGTCTACTCCCGCAAACGGTTCGTCGAGAAATACCAGTTCAGCGGCTTGCGCTATTCCGCGTGCCACAAAAACACGCTTTCTCTGACCGCCAGAAAGCTGAGCTAGAGGACGATTTGCAAGGTCGGCCAGGTTAACGCGTTCAAGTGCCTGGGTGACCAGTTCTTTGTCCTGAGCGGAAGGTATGCGCATCCAACCCTGATGAACATATCTACCCTGCATAACAACGTCTTTTACGAGCAGCGGAAACGTTGCGTCAATTGCCTCCGTTTGAGGGACGTAAGCGACTTTTCCCTGCTTGCGCGCCTGTGAAAGAGGTTGCTGACCCCAAGTAAGTGACCCCTCCCATGCGATGGTGTCCATCAGTGCTTTGAAGAGCGTAGATTTTCCGGCGCCATTGACGCCAACAAGTGCGCAAAGATCTCCTTTTGAAAGCGAGAAATTCACGTCATAAATGACGGGTTTCTCGCGGTCTTTTTTCTCGTACCAGGCGCAAAGTTGCGAAACACAAAGATTCATCGAACAATTACCTTCCCATGAGACCAGATACGATTGCGTCTGCATCGTGTTGCAGCAGGTCAAGATAGGTGGGTACGGGGCCGTCAGCTTCCGAAAGGGAGTCTACGTACAAGATGTTCTTCTTGTCAGTTTTGAAGATAGCTCCCGTCTCGTCGGCTACCTGCTGCATTGCCTTGGGGCTTACCGTGGATTCGCAGAATACTGCGGGGATTTGCTGAGCTTTTACCGTTTCGACAACCTTGGCAATCTGCTGTGGAGTGCCTTCATCAGCAGCGTTAACGGCCCAAAGGTAGAGCTCCTTCATGTTGGTGTCGCGGCACAGGTATGAGAACGCTCCCTCGCAGGTCACAAGCGTGCGCTGGTTTTCCGGCAGGGCGCTAAGCTCCTCAATCAGGTGGGAGGAAATGTTGTCGAGCTCCTTTTTGTATGCGTCGCCGTTGGCTTCGAAGTCTTTGGCGTGGTCAGGGACAAGGTTGCTTAGCGCGTGGACGATATTCTCGACATAGATCTTGCCGTTTGCGGGCGACATCCACGCATGCGGATTGGCCTGACCCTGGTAGTCACCCTCGGCGATGGGGATGGCGGTGATGCCTTCACTGAGGTCGGCGCGTTGAGCAGGCGAGTCATCGACGAAGCGCTCAAACCAGCGCTCAAGCCCCAGACCGTTGTTGAGGATGAGCTGGGCTTTTTGCGCGCGCTTGAGGTCGTCGGGCGTAGGCTCGTAGTCGTGGATTTCGGCACCGGCCTTGGTGATGGATTCTACCTGGCAAAACTCGCCTGCAACGCGAGAAGCCATGTCTTGAATCACGGTGAAGGTGGTTAAGACAAGGGGAGCCGAGGAGTTTTGGTTTTGCGCGGAGCTTGAGCTGGCTGCAGAATCGCGTGGACTACATGCGGCGAGAGAAGCGATGGTAGCCGCAGAGCTTGCACCGAGCAAGGTGAGTGCTGACCTGCGGGATAGGAGAGGGTTGCAGGTGAGGCGCGGCTGTGGGTTTGCGACTACCGAGATATGCGTGCAGCGATGTTTCATAGCGACTTCCTTCAAAGAGATGAGAGCAGGTAGCTACGGAACTGAAAGCAAGAAACTGATAGCGTGAGGCCAAGAGTTAGGAGTTTGGAGCTACGAGCTCAACGGGTTTCTCGCCATATTGTATTCCTATAAGTTAGCTTTGTCTAACTTTTGAAAATTAAGGGATTCTTAAAGCAATAATTTGTAGACAAAAGTCCGAAAGATTGAACATGAAATTTAATGTGTCATTTATGTCACATTTTAAGCAAATTATTTCCCTTTAGTTTATTTACCATAGGATTTGTGGAATAAAAGTATTTTTTAGATAGCAAATTATGTGAATATGGCTAGAATTTATTTGTTTCCTAATGGTTTATGCTCGTGAAAAAAGGAGAGAGAGCATGGCATTCGATTTTACAGGTAAGCTGGTTCTGGTTACAGGTGGAAGCGCTGGTATTGGCGCTGAGATCTCCAAGGGTATTGTTGCTGGAGGTGGACATGTAATCGTTTGCTCTCGTCACGAGGACACTGGCCGTAAGTTTGTTGAGGAGCTCGGCGAGGGTAACTTCTTCTACACAATGGACATTGCAGATGCCGAGGGCGTCAAGAAGACCGTTGCTCAGATTCTTGAGGAGTGCGGCGACGTCAACGTTCTTATCAACTGCGCTGGTCGCATCAGCTCCGTTCCTTTCACCGAGGTTGACGACAAAGAGTGGAACAACACTATCAACACCAACCTCACCGGTACCTACAACGTAACTCACGCTCTTTGGCAGCACTTCATTGATCGTGGCGGCGCTCGCATCGTCAACGTTTCTTCCGTTGCAGGTAAGATCGGCGGCGGCCTCCTTGGTACTGTTGCTTACGCATCTTCTAAGGCTGGTATGAACGGCTTTACCAAGGCTATCGCCAAAGAGGGCGGCAAGTACGGCATTTCTTGTAACGCTGTGTGCCCATCTTTCACCATTACAGATATGACCACTGCGCTCTCCAACGATGAGGAGAAGTACAAGAAGGTCGTAGGCATTATTCCTCTCGGCCGTCCTGCACAGGCATCTGAGCCTGCACAGATGGTACTGTTCTTTGCTTCCGATGCTGCAAGCTTCGTCAACGGTGAGGTTGGCGACTGTGACGGCGGCATTGTTATGGACTAGGTGATTGTTGATGGCTACAAAAGAACCAATTTCTCTTCAGCACCCATTTAAGGCGCTGGGTCGCATTCCAGGCGCAAACATCCTGGTACCACTGCTTCTTGGCGTTTTTATGAACACATTTTTCCCAGATGTATTCCCAACGCTTGGTAGTTTTTCTGCAGCTATGACCGTTAAGGGCACTGCTGCTTTGGTTGGCGCTTTCATGTTGTGTGTTGGCGCAACTATTTCGTTTAAGAGCGCACCAAAGGCAGCACTTCGTGGTGCAATCATCATCATCTCCAAGGTTGTGTTCTGCGTTGCTCTTGGCCTTGCAGTTCTGTTCTTCCTGAACGATAACCTGCTTGGTCTTTCTTCCATGGTCATCCTTGCTGCTTGCTCTGGTGCAAACAACTCCATGTATGCAGGCCTGATGGCTGATTATGGTAACGAGTATGAGCAGGGTGCAGTCGCAATTACTACGCTGGTAGTTGGCCCTCCAGTTACCATGCTTGCTCTTGGTGCAACTGGTCAGTCTCCAATTAACTGGTCTTTGCTTGGTGCAGTTCTCCCAATCATTATTGGTATTGTGCTTGGCAATTGCTTCCCATCTATGAAGAAGATGCTCACAAGCGCTCTGCCAGCAATTATTGTCATGACCTTCTTTGCTATGGGCACAACCATGAAGTTTGATTCGCTCATTATGGCTGGTCCTGCAGGTATTCTGCTTGGCGTTATCTGCTCTGTTTGCGGTGGCTTTATCAACTACTTTGTTGATAAAGCAACTGGCGGAACTGGTGTTGCGGGCGTTGCTATTTCCTCCTGCGCAGGAGCAAATGCACTTACACCTGCCGCTATGGCAGAAGCTAACCCAGCCCTGTATGGTGGCGCTGCCCTTGCAACAGCAAATGCACAGGTCGCAGCTGCAGTTATCGTTACTGCAATCCTGACTCCTTTGATTACTGGTTATGTTGCTGAGCACTTTGCTAAGAAAGACAACACTTCAGAGGAAGTTGTTGAGGCTGCTTAACAAGTTCTATAGTTCAAGCACAAAATCCCAGCACCTTAGGGTGCTGGGATTTTTTGTGCCGCGAAGCAGCATTGGCTAGGTGCAAAAATTGCTCGAAGAATGGCAATAGACGGCTGATAAAGAGGCAGTGGATGCAGAGATCCTTCGCGAATCACTCGAATAAGTCTCCAAGTGGTAAAAAATGCGTTTAGTTGGAGATTTCATTTTTCTGCATATAACGTTTTCCCAGATAAAAGTTTTTGAGGCGGTAAAAAATCGTCTTAGTTGGAGATAAAACGTCTAATTTTTAATTTTCATTTCCAACTAAACGCGTTTTTTACCTTTTTTGGCACATAATTTTGAGGTCTAAAATTACGTATTCATGGAAATGAATACAAAAACTTGATTATGCAAAAAGGGTCAGAACAAAACGTTTTGACCCCTTGATTTGCAATAAAACCTGCGACCATCTTTGCCACAAGTAATTGGGTGCGCAATTTCTGCAAGTAGCAACAAACAATCTTAAACGACAACTACTTAATCAGGACGTTTCCTTCATAGCTGTCATGAACATCCTGAGGCGTGACGCCCATGTGCTTCTTATATAGCCTACTGAAATAGAACGGATCGCTATAGCCAACTGCCTCGGAAGTCTCGCGTACAGAAAGGCCGGATTGAAGCAGCTGTTGAGCATGATCAAGACGCTTTGCAATGATGAATGTCATTGGACGAACGCCAAATGTTTGGACAAAATTGTTGGAGAAACGTTGAGTGCTCATCCCGCAACGTTTAGCCAGGCCAGGGATGGTAATTGGATCTGCAAAGTGGAGCTCAATGTACGTGCGAGCCTCGGCCATGCTCTCCTGGACCTTTTGACTGTTGGTGAGTAGGAACATAGACTTGATGAGCTCGGTGCCATTGACAATCTGAGCAACACGATTGTCCAGCGATGGGGTGGTGTTAAGTTTTTCTAGGTCAAGCGCCTTATCAAGAATGCGGTCGAATCCTTGAGGATCAAATGCATAGGCATTGAAGATTGGGCTGGTGACATCGCCCTGAATGCCATCATAGTAGATGTTTACATGGTCAAACGAGCGTCCGTAAAGGGTTCGATACGTTACGGTCTGACCTGCAGGAACATGTACAACCGTGGTTCCTTCGCAGACAAATTCATTTCCACCAATAGAAATCTCGGCAGCTCCAAAGACAGGAATGATGAAAACAGAATGAGCAAGTGAAAAAGTAACCTGGGAGTCAGCAATCTTCTGCTGTCGGTTGATTGAAAACACACTATACGTCTGCCGCGAATAGGTTTCTTTTAGCTCCTGCAGATTAGCCTGCATAGAATCTCCTCATTTCACAAGCGCTCAATTGCGCCGAGTATTAAAAATAACATGGAGAGTATTTTAGCCAGCAGAACCGCGATTGCAACCCAAAAATAAAATAAAATACCATTTCAGGGGTTAATTTTTGATTAACGAGAAAGACAATTGCCTACGTAACTTTTATAGAATGATTTAAAAAAGAACAATTTATGAATAAATTTTGTCCATTCAAATTAAAGATTTTACATTTTGATTGTTCGCTTTAAACTGCCGATAAATAGCGTTTTTTGATACCATGAATTAGTTATGCACAAATGGTTTCTTTAGGTTAACTTTAGATACTACAAACTTCTTTGAGATGTCGTAGCTTTCTTTTAGTTTTCATGAATTCCATTGGTTTTGCAGGTTTTAGGTTTAGGTCTTATTGGCTTCTGTAGAGGTTTCTCGTAGAAGGTTTGTGTATGGAGCAGCTTGCACACGTTTTTTCACTTATCGTTCAGCCCGCATACGACTTGACCGGCAGTTGGTGGGCTGCAATCTTTCTTTTTACTCTTGCAACTAAAATCATCCTGATGCCCCTGGCGCTTTGGACGCAGCAAAACTCTATTGTTATGGTGCGCCTTATGCCTGAGACCTTCCGTCTGAAGACGCGTTACTTCGGCGACAGAGAGACTATCGAGGAACGTTCCAATGAGCTCAACAAAAAGGCAGGTTATCACCCGCTATTGAGTCTTATTCCTCTGGCAATCCAGGTAGTCATCCTGTTCGGCTTGGTTGACGTTATCCATGGCATCACTGATTCTGGTGCACCTGGCACAGAGTTTTTAGGCATGACCCCAATCATCGACGGTGGTATCACCTGGATTATGCCACTGGCAGCAGCTTTGTCCTCGGTTGCTCTTGGCCTTGCTTCCAATAAGTTGAACCCGCTCCAGCGCGAGCAGTCTCGTGCAGAGAAGAACACCACTAATGGCCTTTCTATTGCAATGTCACTTGTGCTTGCAGTCTACGTTGTCTGTGGCATGGCATTCTACTGGGTTTGCTCAAACCTTCTCTCAATTCTGGTCCAAATTGTCTGCAACATCATCATCGACCCTCGTAAGCAGGTTGACTACGATGAGCTCAACGCTGCTCGCGATGAGTTTGAGGCAATGGACGCAGCAACCAAGTCCACACACAAATGGTTCCAGCGCGATCCTCATGCTGCTCGAGAAAAAGAGGACTACAAGCGCTTCTTTGATACCATCGGCAAGCACCTGGTCTTCTACTCCGAGTCAAGCGGCTTCTACAAGTACTTCCAGGGCGCCATCGAGTGGCTGCTGGCAAACTCTGACATTCGTATCCACTATGTCACCTCTGACCCTAACGACCAGGTCTTTGAACTGGCAAAACAGCAGCCTCGCCTGATTCCGTATTACTTGGGTCAGCGTCGCCTTATCACGCTTTTCATGAAGCTCGACGCTGATGTTGTGGTAACTTCCCTCGGTGACCTGGAGAGTTCTTACATGAAGCGCTCCTACGTGCGCAAAGATGCTGAGTACATGTACATGTGCCACCACATGACCTCCATGACGGTCACCTCAACGCGCAACGAGTACACCTACTACGACGACGTCCTTTGTGTTGGTTCTCACCAGCAGCATGATCTTGAGCTGGTCGAGAAGTACTACGGGACGCCATCTAAAAGAAAGCCAGCTATTGGCTACGATCTTCTCGACAGGTCAATCAAAAACTACCAGAAACAGAATCTGGGTCAGCGCAAACCTGGCGAAAAACCCCTGTTGTTGATTGGTCCTTCGTGGCAGTACGACAACTTGATGGATAGCTGCCTTGACGGCCTGCTTGAGCAGCTCATGGGCCGCGGCTGGCGAATTGTGGTCCGCCCACACCCAGAGTATTTGAAGCGCTATCCTGCCCGTATGGAGGAGATTCTTGCTCGCTACGCTGACGCGGACCCAGAGGAGCTCTCCTTTGAGACCGACTTCAGCTCCAATACTTCGGTTCTCTCGGCTGACCTGCTGTTTACTGACTGGTCGAGTGTTGCTGAGGAGTTCTCGTTTACCACGCTCAAGCCGTCGGTTTTCATTGACACTGCAATGAAGGAGAACAACCCTGACTGGAGCAAGATTCATTCGGATCCATGTGATATTACGCTCAGAAACGAGATTGGCCGCAGCTTTGATCCTAAGGACCTCTCGGGCCTGGGCGACGCGGTTGCGCAGATGCTTGAGGAGACCGATAGCTGGTCGCACAAGATTGAAGAGATTCGCAACAACATGATCTTTAACCTCGGTCATGGTGGAGAAGCCGCAGGTAAGTTCATTCTCGAGCGCGTTTTGGCGCACCAGGAGGGAACCGCGGACGCTGACGTCGAGAAGACCGACGACGCAGCAACCGACGACGTAGCAACCGAGGTTGACGCCGACGCCGCAAGCAACGGCAACGCCGAGAAGGACAGTGATCTCCATGCGTAAAACAGTCACTTCATCTGTGAAAGTACCAGTTAGCGCCGCTGTTCACAAGACGCGTGTACTCTTTGTGCACGCTGCACTGTATGTTGCAGTGTTAACAGTTATTTGGTGGGCACTTCTACCAGCAACAGCTCAGGCTTACGTTGACCCGTCAGTTATGACCTACACCATTCAGGCACTGGCAGCAGTTGTAGTTGCGCTCTCTGCAGTGCTTGGCGTTGCGTTTAGGCGTTCTCGTAAGGTGCTCTTCCGCCTGCTTAAGATTGACGAGAACGCCAATAAGATTGTCGAAGGCAAAGTTCACAAGGTTGACGCCAAAGGTGCAGAAGCTGCAAACGCTCAGATGAAAGAAATCCTTGCAGCAGAGGCCGTCCGTCTCAAGGAGCAAAAAGAGGGCACCCTCAAACCTAAGGGTCGTATTGGTGTTGCATTTCTTGTTTCTTTCTTTACTGTCTTTACCATCTTGGTCGTAGCCCCACTTGAGCTGGTGGCAAGCAGTGCGCGAGACCTTTCTTTCAACCTCAACGATGTTGCAGGCCCCGTTATTATTGCAGGCCTCGTCATCACGCTTATTCTTACGGTGCTTCTATCGCTCTTGCGTAAGCGTGTGTTTAACGTTGCTGTCGCGTTTGTAGGTGCCATCGGTGTGGCATCGTACGTTCAGGCAGTATTCTTGAACGGTGGTATGCCACTTGCTGATGGACATGAGGTTATTTGGTCCAACTTCACAACTCAAATGATTGTCTCCGGTGTCATCTGGCTGGCAATCATTGCAGCTGCAGTGACCTTCTCGCTCTTTAAAGCACGTCAGCTTAGAACAGGTCTTCTGGTAACCGCAACCGCGCTTATCATTGTCCAGACAGTGGGCGTTGCAAGTCTCTGGGGACCAGCAATTGCAGCGTCGATAGATGCTCATGCTGAGCACCAGCAGGTAGTTGCAACTCGCGAGGGACTCTATAGTGTTTCTTCTAAGAAAAACGTCGTGGTGTTTGTCCTTGATACCACCGATACTGCCTTTATTCAGAGACTCTACGATGAGCAACCAGAGACATTTGCTGGTTTAACAGGATTTACGTGGTATAGAAACTCTGTAGGCTCTATGATTCCAACTCGATACGGCGTGCCATCATTACTCTTTGGTACACGTCCTCAGCCTGGTGAGAATTTCAACGAGTTTGTCTACAACTGGGCACAAAGTGATCAGTATCTGAGGGATATCCAGAATGCTGGATATCAAAGCGGATTATATACAGATCAGTTGAATTATTCTCACTATAGAGACACTGCACAAAAGTATTCCATCAACTACCATGAACCTCGTGGTCGTGGTGTAGACGACCAGCTGGACGTGCTAGGTGCGCTGCGCATTCTCTACAAGACGGCGTTCTGTAGGGACATGCCTTGGGTAATTAAACCTCGCTTCTGGTATTACACCGAGGATCTTAATATGCGCATGCGCAAGCCAGTCAACATGGATGAAGTTGATCTCTCGTCTCAGCCATATACCGAGGATGACCTCCAGTATTATCAGGAACTTCAACACTATGGCCTCTCGATTGACAATACTGGTCAGAACGGTTCATTCCGCTTCATTCATCTGTTTGGCTCGCATCCACCATATACACTTGATCGCAACGTTGAGCGCACTGAGGATCCGAGTAAGCAAAACGTTGATGAGCAAACCATAGCGGCATACAGAATTGTTGAAGCCTATATTGCTGAGCTCAAGCGCCTTGGTGTGTATGAGAATACGTCTTTTATCATCACCGCAGATCACGGCGATTGGTATTTGACAGATGGCGATATCCAGCAGCCTTCTGCTCCAGTCATTATGTACAAACCAGCTGGTCAGACCGCTGAAGAAGCGGCTCAGCCTATGCAGATTTCTGACGCGCCTGTCTGGCACTACGACATCTTGGCGCAGACGCTTAAGGATATGGGTGTTGATCAGCAGACGCTGTCCAATTACACCACACCGCTTGATGAGTCTTATGAGGGCGAGGTACGTCCTCGTTACTACATCGAGACCATTTCAAACGGCAAGCGAGATATCTTTGTTAGAGAGTTTGTCGTTAATGGGGACGCCAATGACATGAAGAACTGGAGCCTCACGGGCAACGAATGGCCTGTTGAACCATGGCACGACTAAGTTAGGTGTCCGGCAACAGCCCACTGGCGAGAAACCCGGTGCACTTGGCGAGAAACCTGGTGTACCCGCCGTCGAGAAATTCAACTACAAGAAAAGCCGCGTCCACACGACGCGGCTTTTTTGGTGACCAGTTATGTGAGCTGTTTCGTGAAGGAAGCT
>CAUUGK010000003.1:0-38766 GCA_963544765.1 uncultured Atopobiaceae bacterium | reverse complement strand
TACCGAATACCGAATACCGAATACCGAATACCGAATACCGAATACCGAATACCGAATACCACATGCAGTCATAACCTTTTTAAAACGAAATCTCTTTTAAGGAAGATGGCATGCTTAAATACCTTTACGCTCAACAAAAGAGCAAACTAATATTCTTTGTAGTCTTCTCTCTTCTAAGTAGTTTGTTCGAAATTGCGCTTTCATTTGTAATGCTTCAATCCGTTAACCTTGCCATGGATGGCAATTTGTCGGATGCATTGAATGACGGGCTCTGGTTTGGCCTCTATATATTTTGCTATTTTATTGTCGACTTAATTTGCAGACGTTTGCGCTGGTCAGTTATACAGGGCTGCCAGATGCATTTACGCGATGAACTGATTACAAAGATATTCAATCGTTCAATTCCTGAGTTTCACTTATTCAATACAAGTCATTGGCTCTCGATTCTTACTAACGACCTTGATTTACTTGAGGAAACATACTTCCGCGTCTTTATTGATCTCTTGATAGATGTCTTCTCTGGCGTAGTAAGCCTAATAATCTTGCTGTTTATTTCACCGTGGCTCGTACTGTTCATTTTATGCATGATAGCTGTTCAGATGTTTGTTCCCAACACAATGTCTGGAATTATTTCTAATAAACGAAAAGCACAATCTGAGTCAGCTGAGCATTTTATTGCTACAGCAAATGAGCATCTTGAAGGGTTTGATCTACTCAGGAGCTTTCATCTAACAGAGGCCTCACGGGTTGCCATGAGCAGCGCGAATCAGGCTTGGGAGAAGCAGAAATTTGCTGCTCGGTACTTTAGTTCTTTAGCTCGCTTGCTTTCATTTACTGTGGGTCAAATTATTTACATTGGAATTTATTTTATTGGCGCCATTCTTACCCTTAATGGATTAATGACAGTAGGAATGATGGTTGCGGCATCTCAGCTTGTTGTCTACATAGCAAATCCTATTCAAAACATAAGTGATTCAATTACTGATATGAGAAGCGCAAAAGAGATAATTACTAAAATACAAACGCTTCTTAATGAAGCCCCAGCTACAGAAAGTGGGGTAGAAAATACCCCTGAGCGTTTTGCAAATCTAACGGTCAATCATGTTTCGTATGGCTATGACAAGGACAAACTAGTTTTATCGGATATTAGTTTTAATTTGGAACGTGGCGGAAAGTATCTACTAGAAGGAAGTTCGGGAAGTGGAAAAACAACACTAATCAAACTATTAACGGATGCTCTAAGCCCAGATAACGGAGACATTTGTTTGGATGGCGTGCCAATCAAACAATTCAAAAGTGAGCAATATGCTCGATTCATAATCCCTTGCTCTCAGCAAACGTTTATTTTTAACGCGACTATCAGGGATAACGTAACGTTGTTTTGCCATGACTTTATTGATGAAGAAATTATTGACGCTATTACGAAATCGGGCTTTTCTGAGATTCTCACCAGATATCCAGACGGAATTGATCATGTGATTGATCAAGCTGGAAGCAGTCTTTCTGGTGGAGAACGACAGAGGCTTGCTCTTGCACGAATCTTTTTGTTTAAGCCACAAATTGTGATTTATGACGAGAGCTTTGCTCATTTGGATGCCGACTCAGTTCAGAGCCTCATTGATTTGATTTTAAAAGATGAAGAAAGAACCGTTGTAATGACGTCCCATCAAGTAACCCCGGAAATAAGAGAACGTTTCAAGTCTCTTGTTTTAAAAGACGGAAACATCCAGTCAGAATCCGTTTAGCTTTTTTTGCTTCTTGACCTAATTGTAATACGTGAATACAATGATAAAACTAGGTAAAGGAGTGCTCATGGACAGCATTGTAACTGCTCGTATTCCTGTTGAAGTCAAAAATCAGGTTTCCGAGGTTCTTGAATCGCTTGGGTCAAACACCACCCAGCTGATTAATGCAGCTTTTGAGTATGTGCTGGTAACAGGCAAGCTTCCTGATGCTCATGAAGACGCTGTATCAGAATTACCTGCCCAAGGATTTTCTCGCCAATTAAGCGAGAAGGACAAAGAGGAGCTCTCGGCGCTTTTTGAAAAGATTTCAGTTCCCGCGCCAGCGTCATTTTGGAATGATTTGGGAGACTGCACCTACAAAGAGGCAATCAGTGAGTGGAGGTCAAATGACTATGAAGCTCTTGATTGACACTAATGTTTTGCTGGACGTCTTTTTGTGCAGAGAGCAGTTTATTGCTGACGCAAAAAAGATTTTCATAATGAAGCAGTTTAGGGATGCTGAATTGTGGATAGCGGCTCAGTCATACACAGATCTCTACTATGTTGGCGCTAAGGCGCATGGCTCTGCTCGTATGCAAGAAATCCTAAAAGAAGCATCTCCGCTGCTTAACGTATGTTCTATTGATGGAGCGGATATTTCGCATGCGCTATCTGAACAGTGGAAAGACTTTGAAGACTGCCTTATTTGGCGAGCCGCAAAAAAGATAAAGGCTGACTATATCATCACAAGAAATACGGCAGATTTTGCTCGCTCGGATATTCCAGTGCTTACACCTCATGAGTTTTTCTCGACAATGGAAGCTGAACAAAGTCTAGTCTATGAAGAGGCTGAATTTTAGAAGCAGTAAAGTCTGTGATGGAGCTGTAGAAAAGCTCAGTACTAGGCTGCGAAAAAGCTCAAAGTAAGGCTTCAAAAAGCTCAGTACAATGCGATAAGAAAATCTACTACAAACACACTTAGATGTGTATTAAAAGTCGTGCTTGAGGGTATATAGAATCTGATGAAGATTCAGTCCCCGGCACAATGTTGTTTGGGGTAGGAGGGTGATTATATGAGACTAGATAAATGGGCCGTAACCGCCCAGGAAGCGTTGCAGGCAGCTCTTGGTATTGCTGGTGACGCAGAGGCTTCCGAGGTTACACCAACACACCTGCTCAAGGCACTGCTTGACAGCAACGAGCGCAACTTGCGTTCCATCTTGGAGAAGATTGGCGCGGATCCTGACTCAATTGCTACGCAGGTAGACCAAGCAATTTCAAAGGCTCCAAAGGTAAGCGGAGCACAGATTGGCATTGGAAACGACCTTCTCAAGGTTATTAATGAGGCGGAGAAACTTGCTACTAAGTTGGGAGATTCCTACGTTACTTCTGAGCACTTGCTTACCGCACTGGCAAATGACAACACTGATGCGGGTAGGATTCTTCGCGACGCAGGCGTTACCGCTAAGCGCGTAGAGGAGGTCTACAACGATCTTCGTGGTGATGAGCGCGTAACCTCTCAGGATGCAAAACCGCAGTTTGAGGCCTTGGAGCAGTACGGTCGCAACGTGACCGACCTTGCTCGTCAGGGAAAGCTTGATCCAGTTATTGGCCGTGTCGAAGAGATTCGCCGCACCATTCAGGTTCTGAGCCGTCGTACCAAGAACAATCCTGTTCTTATCGGCGAACCTGGCGTTGGTAAGACCGCAATCGTAGAAGGCCTGGCAGAGCGCATTGTTTCTGGAGACGTTCCAAGTACCCTGCGCGACAAAGAGCTTGTTGAGCTTGACATGTCTGCTCTGGTAGCGGGCGCAAAATATCGTGGTGAGTTTGAAGACCGCTTGAAGAGCGTTGTCAAAGAGGTGGCCAAGTCTAACGGCCAGATTATCCTCTTCATCGACGAGCTCCACACCATCGTAGGCGCCGGCGCATCCGAGGGCTCAATGGACGCTGGCAACATCTTGAAGCCAGCGCTTGCCCGTGGCGAGCTCCGCGCAATTGGTGCTACTACGCTGGACGAATACCGCAAGTACATCGAGAAGGACGCTGCTCTTGCACGTCGTTTCCAGACCGTACTTGTCTCTGAGCCTTCTGTTGAAGACACCATTTCTATCCTGCGTGGTCTTAAGGAGAAGTACGAGCAGCACCACCGCGTTCGTATTACGGACTCTGCTTTGGTTGCAGCGGCGGATCTCTCTAACCGCTACATTTCTGATCGATTCTTGCCAGATAAGGCAATTGACCTGGTAGATGAGGCTGCATCAAGGCTTCGTATGGAGCTTGATTCTATGCCGGCAGAAATTGATGCAGTTGATCGTCAGCTCACTCAGATGCAGATTGAAGAGCAGGCTTTGATGAAGGAGGAGGACGCTGCTTCTAAGGAGCGTCTGGAGAGCCTTCGCGCAGAAATTGCCACTACGCAGGAGAAGCTGGATGGTATGAAGGCCAACTGGCAGAACGAGCGCGGCGCAATTGACCTGGTACAGGACTTGAAGTCTCAGATTGAGGACGCAAAGACGCAGATGGAGCGCGTGACCCGCGAGGGTAATTTGGCGCAGGCATCCGAGCTTCGTTACAGCACTATTCCAGAGCTTGAGCGTAAATATGATGAGGCAGAAAAAGCCCTTCTCGCCAAGCAGGAAGACGGCGGAATTCTCAAGGAAGAGGTCACCACGGACGAGATTGCCGAGGTAGTTTCTTCATGGACTGGCGTTCCTGTGTCCAAGATGATGCAGGGCGAGATGGACAAGCTCAAGAACCTTGAGGACCAGCTTCACCTGCGTGTTATTGGTCAGGACGACGCTGTTTCCGCAGTTGCTGCAGCAGTCCGCCGTTCTCGCGCAGGCCTGGCAGATCCAAACAAGCCTCTGGGCAGCTTCTTCTTCCTGGGACCAACTGGCGTGGGCAAGACCGAGCTGGCAAAGGCGCTGGCAGAGCTGCTGTTTGATGACGAGCGCTCACTGATTCGCATTGATATGTCTGAGTACATGGAGAAGTTCTCGGTCCAGCGACTCATCGGCGCACCTCCAGGATACGTGGGTTATGACGAGGGCGGCCAGCTCACCGAGGCAGTTCGTAGACATCCCTATTCTGTCATTTTGCTGGACGAGATGGAGAAGGCTCATCCTGACGTCTTCAATATCTTGCTGCAAGTGCTGGACGACGGTCGCCTGACCGACGGTCAAGGTAGGGTAGTGAGCTTCAAGAACACCATCATTATCATGACCAGTAACGTTGGCTCGCAGTTCATTGCAGGAGCTGGCGCGGAAGGCTTCAACGAGGAGTCCAGAAAGCAGGTCATGGAGGCGCTGCGTAGCTCCTTCCGTCCTGAGTTCTTGAATCGTATTGATGACGTGGTTATCTTCCAGCCTCTGGGTCTAGAAGACATTGAGCGCATTGTGGACATTCAGCTCAAGGATGTTCGCAGCAGGCTGGCTAACGAGCGTATGACGCTGGAGCTTTCTGAGGCTGCAAAGCAGTCGCTTGCTCTTGATGGTCTGGATCCTGTTTATGGTGCTCGTCCTCTGAAGCGACTGATTCAGCGTCGCGTTGTCGACCAGGTGGCAAACTTGATTATTGCAGGTGAGCTGCATGAGGGTGATACTGTTCTGGTTGATACTGACGAGAATGGCAACTTGGTGGCTCGCAAGAAGTAAGTGAGGCTGCGCATGTGTGACGAGGTAAACAGGGCCGAGAAGCCCAAGCTGCAGGCCACGGCGCGCAAGGATACGGATTCCAAGAAAGCGCAGGTTGTTGACCCGGAGTTTGCTCGCGCAGAAAACGAGGACGATGACGGCTACGACCCGTACTCCGATCGTCGCCCCGTAAGCGAGCCTCTCTTTGAACGCGATCCCTGGAGCTAGACGGGTTTCTCGCCAGTCGCGTTCTTGCTGCGCGCTAAGCTCTACGAACAAAACCGCTGGTACACGACGTACCAGCGGTTTTTTGTGTGCGGCTTAGCGTTACGTTCATGATTGTGAGCCTGAAAAGTGCATCATGTCTGAGTAACTTACTCAGACATGATGAGAAAAACCGGCAAATTGCTCAGACTTGGCGCACTTTTCCGGCTTGAATTCTCATTGCAAGTGCAACAACAAAAGACAAGGTAGTGACCCATGGGTCTACAATGGCGCTTACGACAACGTTCATTGAAAGGATTTCCATGGGTCACTATAGCCATCTTAGCATTGAAGAGCGCGAAGACAGTATGGTCTGGTGGAAAAATCATGAAAGTATAAGGTACAGACCTCTCATCGATTAGTGATAGAGAGATTGAGGCAGTATATAATGAACTCAACCTAAGGCCACGTAAGCGTCTGGGTTGGAAGTGCCCTTTGGAAGTTTACCATCACCAAACGTTGCACTTGCTTTGAGAATTCAAGAGCGAAAAGCCCTTATCGGCCAGTTTTTTAGGAATTGATTTTCCAAAGAGTGTCACATCTTCTCCGATTCGTATCCCGTATAGAAGGGTCAAGCAAGTGTTGCATGAATTTCATTATATACAAGACAGCTTTATTTAGAATCAGTTGAAGGACACACGTAAGATGGAGAAGTTGGAGTTTAAATGCACTTTACTCGAATATTCCTCTCCACAATCTCTTATGCCCCCAAGGTATCGATCGGAATAACATATATCCCATCCGAGCGCCGTCTACGCGCCATCGTCCCTTTACCGAGCAGCACAGCCATAAAGCTAGGCTTAGGATTTCTTGCTGCAGGATTAGCAGCCACCTTTCTCGCAACTCTTATGAGATTCGCAGCCGCATCTTCCACTTTAGATTCCCCCATCTTGATTTCAATGGCTGCCCATCGACCATCCGTCAATTCAATAATGGCGTCAACCTCAAGCCCATCGGCGTCCGCATAATATCGTAAAGATCCCCCATACGACTTAGGCAAAGCGGAAACGTAAACGGACAAATCATGAATGCAGAGTGACTCAATCAATAAACCAAAAAGCTGTCCGTCTTTAAGTAAGCGTGAAGAGTCGACACCTAATAAACTGGCCACGAGAGACGTATCGCAGAAATATCGTTTTGGTTTCGTGCGCAGCCTTGACTTTGACCTGATTGGCGCATCCCAGCCCGAGAGCTCCTCAATAAAATAGTTGCGTCTAAACTCTTCAAGGTATGAGGATATGGTCCCATCCACCGGAGCTATATTGTCAAAGGCAGCAATATCATCTCTCACGGTACCCAGCGTTGCACTCGTTGCTACATTTCGTGCAAGAGATGCAGCTATGCGGCGGGACAGAAGTGGACTTTTCCCCGCGCGAGGCATGCTTACATCAAAAAGTGCATTAAGATACTCATCGGTAACGGCCCTTGGATCCGCCAATTTTTTTGTTTGAAGAGCCGGCCATCCACCGCGGCATACAATATTGGCTAAATCGGCGAGATCAATATGAGATTGCGCCGGTTGGAAGGAATCTTCAAAGAGTCCCAAAAGAGATACTGCTCCCGTAGAATCTCCAGTCTCTGCAAGACTCATAGTATGCATACGCAACCGTGCAATGCGTCCTGCTCCACTATGTCTTTTTTCATCCTCGGGAGGAGTGGAGGAGCCTGTCAAAATAAACTGTCCCGGCTTATTTGCACTATCATCAATCCTATGACGTACAATATTCCATATAGCAGGTATATCTTGCCACTCGTCAATAACATGAGGGGTATCACCAACAAGAGCAAGCTGTGGATCATCCATATAGATCTGTTCGGATTCATCCACACGTGTCACACTCTCGCCAAATGACTGTGCCGTCCAGGATTTCCCCGACCAACGAGGACCACAAAGTTCTATACCACCAAAGGTATCCAGAAGGACCTGCACCTGTGAATCAATAATACGAGGAATGTATGTTTCCGGCTTAAACTTTGAATATCTCATAAGACCCCCTTCCTCGTAAGAACTATTGTAATGCCTGATGATAGCACAAATTCAACTCTTCATTGATGATTTTCGAGGATTTCCATTTATGATTTTCGAGCTAACTCAACTATGTTTTTCGAGCCATTACATTGATGATTTTCGAAGGATTAACCGCAGTGAGGGTTCACTAAACACCATTGCTCTTTCTAAAGTCCACCGGCGAGAAGCCCTTGTTCCTTCGAAATGCTTCCGTGAACGCACCCGGTTTGCGGTAACCGACCGCCTTACCGACGCTTGCAATCGGAAGATCGGTTTCCTTGAGCAGCCGAACAGCCTCTTCCATTCGTTCCCGTATGACATACGCAGAAGGTGAAAGCCCCGTCGCGGTTTTGAACAGCCTTTTCAGCTTGGTTTGCCCGATGTACAGCTCTGAGGCAAGCCGTGCACAGGAGAGGTCTCCACTCAGGTTGTCGGCAATGTAGGCACTGATATGGCAGATAGCGCGTGTATCATCCTGAGACAGAGCCTTATGTTCTTCGCTTCCATCTTCTCGGGTAGCGTATTCCATAACAAGAGCGACAGCCTCTGCAATCACGCCCTCATAGAACAGCACCGCGGCAATTCCCTTGCCCTGATACGCACGTGCCTTGCGGAGCAGATCGACAAGTTCGGGAAGATCATGTTTTCCGTCAACTTTGATAAAGGCTTCCCGGACATCTCTGATATCCCCAAACCTGCTTTGTAGATAATCCCGATAGTAGTCGGGAGAAATAGTGATAGACGAAGCCCTTGCTACGGCTCCTTTTGAGAATCGCATCTCATATTCTTCATTCTCACCCCCAAGATATACCATGATGGCCCCCGGAGCGAGCGGCGCACCCTGACGTTGCACCATACCCTTGACATCATCGTAGCATCCCAGGCAGATGTGCTCGGTACAGCGGTACCGCATGATCCCGCTTTTTGCAAAGTTCATCCTGAATGCATTCACGGCAAAAAGACTTCCGCGAAAGTACGCCCAGTACTCACCGGATCCCAGCTCATTTTCAAAGGTGTGTAGGACGCCTTCAGGGCCATAACCACGAACTTCCTTCAAAGGCTTGAGATCCCATCCCTGAAACGCCCCACGGTAAAGATCTGTCTCAATACTTTTCATCTTCCTTCCTTTCCGCTCGTCCGGTTCCCAGGCTTCTTCCTTGATCAGGCCTTCTCATTCCGTATAGGGACGCATCTCATCAATGCAGTTGTCAGGAACATGCTGTTTATCCATTATAAAGCAGAGTTTCCTATAGCTAACAATTGATCGGCGAATCGATCGATGTGCATCGATATAAAGAGTCGACAGTAAGGAGGATCATCTATGAAAACGGAAGTTGAAAGCTCCAAAAATACCAGGTGGACCATGCACGACATCCTGACATTTGTAATATTCAATCTCATCATCATGATACTTATCACGGTGGCAAAAGTAGTCGAAGACATGGTGTTGGCACCACAAAATACGTTCTTCGTTGGCTCATGGCTGTTTCCGTTACTGGCAACGCCGTTCTATCTCGTCATGGCCGACCGCATCGGCAAACGTGGCGTACTTTCCGGATCGATCCTCATATTTGGTGTCCTCTACACCTTCATGGGCGGACTCTACTGTGCACCGGTCGCTATTGTGGGCGCAGTCATAGGTGAGCTGGTTATGTGGGGTAAAGATTCTTATCACGATATCAAACGCGTCATCGGCGGCTATATCGTCTATTGGGTGACGTTTGGTTTTTATGGAATCATACCGTATGTACTGTTCAGAGAAGCCTACATGAAACAGTTGGAAACCTACTACAATGCCGCCGACGTTACCGCGATGATCGCCCAATATACCGAACTCCCCTGGATCCTTCTGATGATGGCTTTGTTTGCAGCGGGAACGATCGTTGGCGGCCTTATTGGATCAAAATTCTTGAAAAAACACGTCCGTAAAGCGAAAATCGCATGAACGACATGGAAGAGACGGACATCAAGTGCGGTCTTCTCGGCCTTGATCCAAGAACACATCTGTTGTCGTTCTTTCTTGTGGGGATCGTATCCATGCTGATAGTGAACCTCCTTGAGACGGTGCTTTTACAGGCATTCGCTACAGCTTATCTCGCCGCAAACGGACGGACGAGAAGTGCGACAAGGACCTGTGTGAGCTTCACAGTCATATGCGGCCTGAGCTTCCTTCCCCTCCCAGGGCTGTACGGAGTTCTTTTTGTAAGCATGCTGCACATGATTCCCCCGTTTACGACCGGCTGCGCGTTCTTCTCGCTTTCTCCTTCGGCGATCATGTGCGCACTCGACCGGTGGCATCTCCCGCAAAAATTCCTCGTTGGGATCTGCATGATATTCAGATTTGCCTCGATCCTTCCGTTTGAGATGCGCTCAATACTTCGCGGAATCCGCATGCGGGGCATCTTCCCCAGCTTACTGGGTATTGTGAGACACCCCGCGCTCGCATACGAATGCTTTTACACGCCGCTTGTCATACGCTCGCTGAGACTCTCAAACGAACTCGCCGCATCGGCCGAACTGCGAGGGATTGGGATAGGTACAGGACGAACGTCGGTATATCACGTGGGATTCACCTTGCGCGACGCAATGTGCGCTCTTGTTGTAACTGCAGCCGTCGCCGGCATATATGCGTTGGAGGCGGTTTTGTGAGAGGTACGGAAACCGTCGCTTTGAAGAACGTTTCGTTTTACTACCTCGACGAGTCTGAGCTTTCAGATGAAACATCAGCTGATAGTGAGGTATCAGCCGGCAGATACGAATCTACGGAAAGCTGTGTACAGGATATCTGCCTCAACATCCCGGCAGGCTCATGCACCGTACTCTGCGGACGCTCCGGCAGCGGAAAATCAACGGTTCTGCGCCTGATCGACGGCCTCGCAGGAACCTTCTTTCCCGGCGAGAAGAGCGGAGTGGTCCTTGTACACGGAACGGACGTGTTTGATCTGTCCCCGCGCAATCGCACGAAAAGCATAGGCGTAGTCACACAAGATCCGAGAAGTCAATTCTTCATGGGGACGGTAGGCGACGAAATTGCATTTTCCCTGGAAAATCTGGGTACTGATCCCTCAGATACGATCAAGTTCGTCCAAGAGGCGGCAACACTCAGCGGTGTCAGCCGACTTCTTGCCGAGAAGCTCACCGAGCTCTCAAGCGGACAAAAACAGCGCGTCGCTCTTGCGGCTGCAATAGCCAACCGTCCGCAGATCCTGATACTTGACGAACCCACCTCGAATTTGGATGCAGAGGGGTCTCAGTCGCTTATCAAGATCCTCGGAGAGCTTAAAAGAAACGGCGTGGCACTGATCATCTCCGAGCATAGACTCCATCAATTTTTGCCTGTAGCCGATGAGTTTGTATATCTTCAGGAAGGACGCATAGCCGCTCGGTGGGATGTCGAGAAGTTCACGTCTCTTTCCGAACACGAAACGGCAAAGTTTGGGCTTCGACACCCCGACATGAAATCCGACTCTGAAATCAAGTCCTATCCCGCAAAGGATGCGGACGGTTGGCACATGACAGATGTGACCTATCTATACCCTTCAACAAAACGCGGAATCAAGGGCATTACCGCTGAATTTCCATTCGGATCCGTAACGGTCATATGTGGTGAAAACGGAACAGGCAAAACTACGCTCGCAAAAGTCCTTGTAGGAGCCGCTCGAGAGCAGAGAGGCATCGTCGCCAGAAACGGGAAACATCTTTCCCGTAAAGAACGCCGCCTCCTCAGCTACTTTGTCATGCAGGACGTTGACTATCAGCTGTATGCCGGCAGCGTAGCGGACGAAGTGGTGCTTGGCCGACAGGTGGATGATGCACTCAAGGCACGCGCCTGGGAGGCACTGGCAGCTTTTGGTCTGACGGATTTGGCCGACCGACATCCGGCCAGTCTTTCCGGCGGGCAGAAGCAGCGCGTCATACTTGCGACGGCATACTGCTCAGATGCCGAGCTTATTGTACTTGACGAGCCCACAAGCGGACTTGACGGACACGGGATGCACGAGGTGGTGCATTGGTGCCGCAAACTCGCATCCGAGAAAAAAGCAGTTGTGGTTATAACGCACGACGAACTGTTGGCGCAACTGGCAGGCGATTACATCGTTGACTTGTCATTGCAGAAAAGAGATTGATGTCTCCATGAGTCACATTACGCCAAAAAACCGGACGGCACGTCCCAGTGCATTTTCAAAGCTTTTCTATTTTATGCGGCCCGACAGGAATCGAATGCTCTTCTCGCTTCTTCTAGCATGCATAGGCGAGGCGGCAGGCATGGTTCCTTATATTGTCGTTGCCTTACTTGCCGCGGGATTGGCGGAAGGGACGCTCACGCTTGAGTCAGCTGCTCTCCTATCAGCCGCAGCAGCAGCGGCCCAGATTGCAAAGTTCCTGTTCACCTGGCGCTCTTCCATGATCAGCCACGGGATCGCCTTCAAGGCTCTACGCACCATGCGTGAGCAGATGGCAGAGAAGATGGCTCGTGTGCCCATGGGGACCATCGTCGACACGCCGACGGGCACGTTCAAGAACCGGTTCGTAGACAACGTGAACCAACTTGAGGACGCCATTGCGCACTTCATGCCCGAGCTTCCAAGCACGGTATTTGCGCCGCTTTTGGCAATGATTATCGTATTCGCCATCAACTGGCGTATGGGACTTGCCGGGATTGCCACGATCCCCTTATGCCTGCTCTTCTATCTTGGCATGATGCGGGACTATAAGCCCAAAATGGCCCGCTATATTGCGAGCGAACAGCGGATGAACTCAACGCTGGTAGAGTATGTCAACGGTATCCAGGTGATCAAAGCGTTCGGACGCACCGCATCCTCATACGGCTCGTTTTCCGAGGCGGTAGCCGAATATCACGACTCCACGCTTGCATGGTTTCACCAAAGCTGGATATGGATGGCGGCGATACGGGCTATCGTCCCCTGTACGCTGCTCTTCTCGCTACCGCTCGGCGTTTGGCTACTTTCGGTCGGACGGATCACATTACCTGCCTTCATGGTGTGCATCACCATCCCATTGGGATTCATCGGAGGAATACTCAAGTTCTCCCAGGCGGCAGGCCAAATTTCACGTATGGATACCTGCCTGAACGTAGTCTGGGACTTTTTAGGAGAGCCTGAGCTCTCACGGCCAAGTGAGCGCGTAATGCTTGACGGCAAGTCATTCACTTTTGAGAACGTCTCTTTTTCTTATCATGAGGGTATGGAAGTGCTGCACGATATCAACTTTAAGACGGAGCCGGGGCAGATCACGGCTATCGTAGGACCCAGCGGATCGGGCAAATCAACGGTAGCTAAGCTTATGGCCGGTTTCTGGGATGTACGTTCCGGATGCATTTCATTCGGCGGTACCGATGTGCGAGACATTCCCTTCGAGCAGCTTATGGAGCACGTCTCGTATGTGGCACAGGACACGTTTTTGTTTGATAGGACCATCGCCGACAACATCCGCATGGGCATGCCGGATGCAACCGATGAAGAGGTCGAGACTGCTGCACGTGCAGCCGGCGCTCATGAGTTCATCAGCCGGCTTCCTCAAGGGTATCGCACTCCTGCCGGTGAGGCAGGTGCAAGGCTTTCCGGCGGCGAGCGCCAACGCATCACCATTGCCCGCGCCATCTTAAAAGATGCTTCCATCGTCATTCTTGATGAGGCCACTGCCTATGCCGATCCTGAAAACGAAGCTCTGGTAGAGCGAGCCTTGAGCAAGCTTGTAGCAGGAAAAACACTTGTTACTATCGCCCACCGCCTATCAACGATCACAGGCGCCGACCAGATCCTCGTCATGGACGACGGACGCATCGTTGCGCGCGGACGTCACGGTGAATTGCTGAAAACCTGTCCTTTGTATGCTCGCATGTGGAAAGAACATATGAGCTCTACCGTCAACGCAGAAGAGGAGCCCTCATGTTTGCAATAATGAAACGCATCCTTGACTTGGCCGGAAGCTTCTCACCGGCATCACGCCGCAGCCTCATGGCAGGCATGGTCTGTAATGTCATTAAAGCGTTCTTCATGTCCGGAATGCTCATAGCGGTATGGTGGGCCCTTGAGATGCGAAGCCACCTGAGCGCCGGAGTTGCCCTGCAATGTTTAGGGATCCTCGCCATCAGCGTAGCGGGTCAGTTTGCCTTCCAATATCTCGTGGACATACAGATGGACGCCGAGGGGTTCCACATCTTCCGTGATCTGCGGCTACGGGTGGGCGACCGCTTAAAAGGCGCTCCCATGGGCTACTTCTCAGAGCAGCGTCTCTCGGCGATAACCACCACACTCACTACCACGGTGCACCAACTCGAAGAGTTCATGACCATCTGTCTCACGGGACTCTCGGGCGGCGTAGCTATGGCAGTGATCATGAGTCTGTTCTTCCTGTTTCAAGCGCCACCGGTTGCCTTCATTACCTTTGTCGGCATTGCCGTAGGCCTTATTGTTTTGGATTGGCTGAGAAGACGCTCGACCGCCGTCACACGGGAGGTCACTGCCGCACAGGAGGAAATGACTGACAAGGTGATCGAATACGCCCGCGGCATGGCTGTATTGCGGGCATTCGCGACACCCGATGACGCACTTGCCGCAGCGAAGGCATCCTTTGAGCGGAAACGCCAGGCAGATTACGATCAAGAGCAGGCGGCACAAGGTATCCTCAAGCTCTATGCGCTCGTGTTCAACCTTGCAAGCTGCGGAGTTCTTCTCGCCGCATGCACACTGTATCTGACAGGCGCTCTGTCTCTCTCGTGGGCGCTCACGCTGCTGGTTGCCGCTTTTATGATCTACGGAGAGCTTATCAGCGCGAACAACAGTGCGTTTCTCACCAAGAAGATCGAAGGAGAGCTTAACCGCATTGACGAGGTATGTTCAGTGCCAAAGCAAGACCTTACGGATGAGACGCTCTCACCCGACGGATTTGCCCTGGCCATGGAAGATGTCTCATTCGGCTACGGAGACGGTCGTCGTGTCATAGACGGAGTAACGCTTTTTATTCCCGAAGGCTCAACCTGCGCACTTGTCGGCCCGAGCGGCTCGGGTAAAACGACGCTGGTGAATCTGCTTGCGCGCTTTTGGGATGTCGATAAGGGTCACGTTACCATCGGCGGCATTGATGTCCGCGAGGGAACGGCGGAAAGCCTGCTTGCAAACATATCGATGGTGTTCCAGAGCGTATACCTGTTCAATGACACCGTCGAGAATAACATTCGCTTTGGTCGCCCCGATGCACCGCGCGAAGAGGTCATCGCCGCAGCAAAACGCGCACGCTGCCATGATTTCATTATGGAACTTCCTGACGGCTACGACACGGTGCTTGAGGAAGGTGGGGCAAACCTTTCCGGTGGAGAGCGCCAGAGAGTATCCATTGCACGCGCCATCATGAAGGATGCGCCGATCGTCATCCTTGACGAGGCTACGAGCTCGGTCGACCCGGAAAACGAGCACCTGCTTATGCAGGCAGTAACGGAACTGACACGAGGAAAGACCCTTGTTACCATTGCACATCGCCTGAACACGGTGCGCGATGCTGACCAGATTCTTGTGATCGACGGCGGGCGCATCGTTCAGCGTGGTACACATAATGAGCTAATGAAGGAGGCTGGTATCTACCGGCGCTTTATCGAGATGCGCCGGGAAGCTGCTGGATGGCGTATCATACGCTCTTAAACTTCATGGCTACAACTCTATTGTCACTTATAACTTTTCGTCACAGTGGCAATTGCCGCATCCGTCTCTCCAGCAACTGTCTGTAAGAGTGCACGGTCTGCTTTGGCACCTCCACGGCGAGACCATTCGCACAAGGTTTCAACCCAGTACATTACCATGACTGACGCCTTAAGGTGCATTGAGAAAGCATCATCATGTGCCGTACGTAGTGAATTGGCGAGAAGAGCATCCACGACCCGTATCCACTGGGGAATGCGCGCATACAGAGCCTTCAAGAGTGTAGGATTTTCGTGAACGATGGAAAGTCTAAGGGCAATATCAGAGAGTCCATCGGTAGCGAGTTCCTCCACGACCGCATCTAAGACAATGCGAGCAATCTCAAACGGCTGCAGGCTTTTGTTTGTGCCAGTAAGCACATGCTCGGCAACTACGATACCGGCGCTATCGGGAGGCAGTCCAAGAACGACACCCTCTTTGGAGGGAAAATGGCGAAAGAAGGTCATGGTAGGACTCCGGCAGCCTGGGCTGTATCCTGAGCCGCCGTTTCATCATACCCATGCTCAACAATAAGCTTGAGTCCACAAGAGCACAAACGGGAACGTGTGGAATGAAGACGCTATTCTTGCCATGCCTCACGAGCCTGTTTAGCCAGTAATGAAATACCACGTTTATTAACTTTTTCGTTTTCCTGCATGTTCTTCTCGCTCTAATTTCGATATATATGCGACAAATCCTGCCACCAGAAGGAGCAGAGAGCAGCCGTCACACAGAACGCAATTAGAATAGCATAGGCATACGCACTACTTGCGGCGGAGCGTAGTGCCTGCGCTTGCATAGCATCCTGCCCATGTGCCGTTTCAAAGGCAAGTGAGATGGATGCAAAGCCTTCTGCAGTGGTTCCCTTACATGTTGCTGTATACCATGATTCCGTGGGCGACCAAGAATTCCGATTCCCAAAAGACACTCCAGCTGCTGGAAAGTAGAAATGAGAGTAGCTCCACCGTCTGCTTGTTGATTAAGAACGCGTTCCATGCCCCAGCTTTGCATGGCGGGCAATCCCATGCCCACCCCCAAACCACAAATACACTGACCGGCAGCCATGAGATAATAATTTGCAGACGTCGTCGACAAAGCCATAACGGCCAAACCTACTACTATGAAAAGGAGAAGAGTCATTGCAATGGCGCGTATGGTAAGGGCACGGGTCACATCCCCAAAATGGTATAAAAGATGGAAATGAGCCAGAGGTCCACTTCCAAGTAAACTTGTAATCACCAGAAAACAGAAGAGGCTTGGAGGCAAAACATGGCTTAAATCAATAGTACTCTCGATCAAGAAGAGATTCTACAGTTGCTTTCTAGGGACAGAAGCGGTGCATTTCGTCTACTGCTCCAACAAACATTGAATGTTATATTGTGCAGAGAATCAGAAGAGCAACTTTGTGCTCGACCTTATGAGCGCTCAGATATGCGTACCGACAGTCGTAATAGCACAAAAGAGCGAACTCTAATCGCGAGAGTAGGTACTCTTGAGTTGCAAGTGCCAAGGCATAGGAACGTACCCTTTAAGACCCTTGTCTTTGAGAACTACAGAAGAAGTGAGGCGGCACTTGTTACCACAATGGCAGAGATGGTTATCTCTGGAGTTTCAACGGCTAAGGTCGGAAGAGTTATGGAAGAGATCTGTGGGAAATCATTTTCAAAACAGAGTGTCTCTGAGGCATACATTGAGCTCGATGTGGCCGTCGATGCATTTTGTAACCATCGCCTTAAGACAACTATCTGTTTGTAGTGGTAGATGCTACCTATATAAAGGTACGAGAGAACCATCGTATCGTGTTAAAAGCACTGATGGTTGCCATAGGACTTACTGATGGTAGGTCAAAGGTAATCGGAATATTTCCCAATGTATCCTCTGCAATAAGACTTATGGGTGCTTTTCTTATGGAGGAAAATGGACGTTGGAAAGCTAAGCGTAAGATCTACTACGCTCCGGCTTGCAAGGAACTTAAGGCCAAGATCCCAACCTTAGCAAAGATTGCCCGTAACCAAACCGAACTCAGAAAAGTGGCATAGACAGTGACAGATTCGATGATTACAAATTTACATACTAATGTGGACTTGACTCGAAAGGCTTACTGTACACCGTTATTCCTCCTGAAATTTGCCGGAAAGAAGTCCGTTATTTCTCCAACTTCGAAAATACCGGAGCAATTTCACAAAGTATAATAGCCGGTGTTATAAAGTGCGCACACTATACATGTACAGCGATTATAAAAGCGGAAGGTCTGTGTTTTATGAGTGAGCAGAGTCATACTGCGCGCAAGAAAAATATAATCCAAACCACAGAGATTGATGACAGTGCCGCACAAAAAGAAAGAATCATTGCAGCCACCTATTCTATTGGGGCAAAACAAGGACTTGCCGCAATTTCCGCACGAGGAGTCGCACGGAATGCGAATGTTTCAGTCGGTTACTTGTACAAAATTTTTCCTTCAAAGAGCGACATCATGGTCGCGGCCGCTGAGCGTTACTTCGAGCACACTCTCTTCCACGAAATATGTCATATCAACGCGGAAGAATCATACGTCGAGTATTGCAAGAGACTTTGGGATTGCGCCTCTGCAGCAGTTGCTGTCTTTAGGAGAGACTGGTTAAGGGACTGGAAAGATCTTCCAAAAGCCGATCTTCTCGCCGCCCAAATTCGCATGGATACCATGCTTGAACATGCAAAGTCAGGACTTGAAAAAGTTCTCACACAAGATGAGCATATTGATTGGAAAACACTACCGTCAGGAATGGATGTAACATCTATTACGACGTTTACCGCACGTTCCATGTTGGATTCCCTACGCGAGAAAAACGCCGATTGCACGGTACTGTTTACGCTCCTTGAACGCGGTCTTTACGATACCGGCCGGCATAATCTCTAAAATAGCGTCTGACCAAAGCATCGTGAACCAAACCGTATTGTTGTTCACACTATGGCAACTAGCATCAATACCGTCCATAAATCACGACCAAATGCTTGAACCAAAAGGTAGAGCAATATGTATGGGACGGTGTCTTTATGCTTGGATTTGCTACGGTAGCGATTACGGGTGCGCTCGTTTTTTATACTATTGGCGTTTTTGCCGAACGCCAGTCGGGCACACTTAAACTGAGTCATATCGTGCTTTTTTACTTGGGGCTTACGTGTGACACAACAGGAACAGCATGTATGTCTTTTATTGCACAAAACGGCTCTCAGAATCCGGTACATGCGACGACCGGAGCACTTGCAATTATCCTTATGATCGTACACGCAGTATGGGCAACCATTGTGATTCCAAGAAAAATCCTACAACGCTCGCTCGCTTCCATCGTCTCAGTATTGGAGTTTGGCTTGTGTGGCTTGTGCCTTACATTTGCGGCATGCTCATGGGAATACCGGCTCTTGCCATAGGACCAAACCTCGCGCTTGGTATAGCGATTGGTATAGCCTTCGTCATTGGCCTCATTGCATATCAATGCAAACCATGTGCTCGCACGTAGCTATGAAAGGATAATTTGGCGATATAATGCGTCGGCACTACATTACACCAGCCGACCGATAGGAATCCTTATCTGAATCCTTTGATTGTGTACTACTCATATTCAGGCATAACAAGAAAGCTCGCGGAAGACATTGCACTCATTACGGACGGAGAACTACAAGAGCTTGAACCTCAAGATCCGTATTCCTTTTCATATAACACGGCAGTAAATGAGGTAAGAGCTAAAATTGAAAAAGGGGTATTGTCCTCCGTTGCGATAAGGTCTTGCAAATATAGACGACTTTGAAACTATCTTCATAGGCTCTCCTAACTGGCTGAAAACGTTTGCTCCTCCTGTTCTTTCATTTTTGAGAACAACGGATTTAAGCGGAAAGACAGTTATTCCGTTTTGCACACATGGTGGTGGAGGCTTCGGCCACATGCTTGAGGACTACAAAAGAGAATGCGGTGCGTCTCATATAAACGCGGGTATCGCTCTGAAAGGCGATTACAGCTTTAACGAATTACAAAAATGGTTGGAAACGTCAGGGGTTTATCGGGATTCAAGAGACTAAAGAGTGTTCCTTTTCCAGCACGCTAAGTACACTCAATTCGCCTACTACTTCTTTTTATTGTCACCCTAATCGCTCTACAAAAATGGCAATACGTAGGTATTCATCCAGTTCCAAGAAGCCATATCCCACGACTCCAAGCCCAGCTCTTCTGAAGTTACCACTCTGGCCGACGTGCCCTCAACCAGAAGCATGCTGCCATCTCCAACGGCTATCAAATGTGGCGTAAGACTGAACGTATCGCAAAAAATCAACTTTGATTTTGTACGTGCACCATCTTTGGTAGGAATCTCCCATATATCAATGGATTCAACGGGAGTATGTCCAACAATTTGATTGACACCAGGAAGCGGATCTTGATAGAGCTCTGATAAATCCGCCCAAAGTGGACTGGCAATTTCGCTTCCACCACGACCTGGCCCTGCACTGTCAAGTGCCGCGAGAGCTTTATCGTCTCCACGTCGAAACATTTCATTGAGAGCATCGGAAAGCGTACAAGGAGTTTCCCTTTGGTCTGACGTAAGAAAGCGATAAGCCCACTCCCTTGTTATGCCCGCGTGTGTTACTACATAATTGCCCACAACGCATGCCATCTGAACCTTCATATAGGTAAGCGCTTCCGAAACTTCTTTATAGAGATCGGTATGCGTACCAGGCCCTGGAATACCTCGTAAATATTGCATGTCATGGTTTCCTAGGACAAAATCAACATCAAGACCATGCTTTCTTTTACCGTCAATCCATGTTAAAAAGTCATCAATCGCATCCAACATAATCGAGCGGTTGGAGTGCCACTCATCAACATAGTCCCCGCAAAACACAACGCGATTAACATCCAGTTTCTTTATCGTTTGGTCAACTCGACTTAAAATGAGATCTTCTTTAAGGTGCATATCTCCTATGACAAGTGTTTTTGCTTTGTTTTCGGAATTACTCATCTTTGCCTCTCAAGAAGTTAGTTTCAAAAATTTACAACCCAAGCAGTTCGCTATGACTCCCTAAGCGCGTAGCGACAAGCACAAGCTCATCTTCTTTAATACGATAAATAAGAAGCCAATCAGGTTCAATATGACATTCGCGATGTCCTCGATACACTCCTCCTAAAGAGTGATCACACACTGATTTTGGAAGTTCTTCTCTACATACAAGCTTCTCAAGAATTTTCTCAAGCTTTTCAAGGTTTTTACCCTGTTTTTTTGCTCTTTTGTAGCTTGAATTCTCATTGCTAGTGCAACAACAAAAGACAAGGTAGTGACCCATGGGTCTACAATGGCGAGAAAACCAGGCTCTATGCGAGCGTCCATGGAAAGGCAATCTCGGGCACGCTTCAAAGTCTGCCTGAAAAGTGCAAAGAATCTGTGTTTGGGACACAGATTCTTTGATGAAATCAGGCAGAATCCACCGATTCTTTTACATTTTCAGGCAAACGTTACAGATTCTTTGCAGAAATCAGGCGCGTAACAGCTGGCGTTGCTTTGTGCGCGTCGGGAGGTTTGTCGCCTTGCAGTTTAGCGGACGGCAACGCCCCAGTTGGCGGACATCCAGGTCCAGAGGAAATAAACCACCGCGGCGATGATAGCCAAAACAATGATGGCGGCAATTAGCGAACCTGCATTTGAGCGGCGCTCTTTTCGGACAAAGATGTCGCGCTGACCCTTGGGTACCTGCAGGAACTGACCGTAGTGAACGTCCTTGCGAAGGTGCGCAATCTCGTTCTTTGGCTTGCGCCAACCCTTCTTCGCGTAAGAACCCTTGCTGGACTCGAAGCCAGCAGCCTGGTTCTCGGGGAGCTCGAGTTTCTCGCCCGGCATCGTAAAGTCGCTGATAGGCTCCACTGTTTTGTGATGGCGATGCTGGCGAACGTATGGCTGCTTTGAGGCGCCTTCGCTTTCGTACTCGGAAGCTTCAGATGTCGAGAAGTGCTGCGCGCCAGTTGCGTAAAGGTCGGCTTCATCGGCTGGTTGAGCTTCCTGCTCAAAAGATTCAGCGTATTCAAAGTCCTGCTGGGTGTCAGAGCGAGGGTTCTGATCCGCAGGTGAAACGTTATTTTCAAGGTTGTTCGAGGTGTCCACGATGATCCTTTTGTCGTAGTCTCGCAAAACATTGATATAAAACATGATACCGCAGCGCGCACAATCCTGCACAGTTTTGCTTGGATATTTACGCGACTGCGTCAGACAGACGTGTGAGACGGACGAGTGATTTGGCGTCGACTCACGCGCATCTACGTGGTACATAACTGCAGGATAATCTTAGTCATTAAGACTTAAAAATTTTATAAAAAGTTGTATAAATTTGCGCAAGCAGGGTACAACAGATGATGAACAACGAAGTGCCAATAACGGCATCTACCAGTAAAGGAGTGGTTACTATGAAGAATGTAGTTCCCTATGATCGTATTGCAAGGAATCTGAGCACGTGGCCATTTGGCTCATTTGATTCTTTCTTTGACGCGCCTTATTCCGCCCTGTCTTCCGTCTCGTCCGATGCTTTTGTTATGAACGTTGAGGATGCAGGCCAGTCTTACGTGGTAACGGCTGAGCTTCCTGGCGTTTCCAAGGAAAACATTGACGTCGAGCTCAACGAGGGCAGGCTTTCAATCACTGCTACTCGCAAGGAGTCTGAGGAGGAGAAGACCAAGAACTACCTGCACAAAGAGTCATCCGAGTGGCAGGCAACTCGTGGCGTGTATCTGAAGGATGCAGCTCGAGAGGGCCTAACTGCAAAGCTTGATGGCGGCATCCTGACCATCACTGTTCCAAAGCAGGATCAGCAGGCAAGCGTCACAAAGATTGCTATCGACTAACAGTAGAACATCTGACAGCGGCTTTGGCGGTCAGCCAGGCTTCTACTCAGTCAGTAAGGTGCCTGGTAGTTGGCCTGCCAGGCACGTATAGCTGCAGCCGTGCGTACGGCTAGACGTGCCTGTTCAACGCCCGATTACAGGCACCTCGCATAGCGAGAAGATCTTGGAACTCCAAGGTTTTCTCGCTTTTTTGTTGTCTCGAAACCGGGACGCGCGGTGTGTCAGCGTACACGCGCAGCTTAGAGCGACATCGTCGAGAGGCGCGCAGCTTACAGCGACATCGGCCAATCTTGGCTTGCCACGCAGATGGCAAGAGAGCCGTTGGGAGTCTGTGCCTCGGTAAACGCATCGTTGAGCGGCTGCGCACCAACCGCTTCAGCAAGCGTTCTAACTGCGATGCTTGGACGGTTATTCTCGTGAGAAAGATGCATGCCAACCACGCAGCGTGTATTTGGGCCAACAAGCTGCGGCAACGCCTGCGCGGTGTACTCGTTTGATAGGTGACCGGAGTCTCCGTGGACGCGCTGCTTGAGCATGTAAGGATAGGGTCCCGTGAGCAGCATTTGCTCGTCATGATTGGACTCGATAGCAAGAATGCGCACGTCAGAGAGGCACTCGAGAGCCTTGGGCGTCAGAATACCCGTGTCGGTGCAGTAGCCCACGGAGTCCACGATGCGCCTATCAGGACCAGCAAGATAATCAAAGCGCATGCCCATAGGCTCGCAAACATCGTGCGAGGTGGGGAAGATGCTTACCTCAATGTCTGGAGCGGCGTCAATATGGACAGAACCTGCCTGGTCAACAAGGGTAAAGGTGACGTTGGAACAGGGCTTTCTTGAAAGTACGGCAGCAGTTCCTGTTGTAGCGAACACGGGAACATCAAAAGTTTTACTGACTACCGAAAGGCCCGCGACGTGATCGGTGTGCTCGTGCGTAATAAAGATGGCTACGAGCTCAGACAGGTTAACGTCCAGTTCTTTAGACCGACGCAGAATTTCTTTTCTAGAGATTCCGCAATCAATCATAATGAGACCATCAGGCGTTTCTAACAGGCTGCAGTTGCCCTTTGATCCGCTGGCAAGAATATGTAGGCGAAACGTGGGATTCATGAATTTCTTTCTACTGAGTAACTTTCGGGTATAACTGTAACAAACACACCGGACAGAAATTGGTGCTAAGTGCCATCCGTACACGCATACTTCAATAAAAAGAACGCTCTCGTCGCAAAAGGTCAGGCAGATGGATTGCAAAGGGGCCAGGTAGAGGGCTCGCGACGTGGTCAGGCTGCCGCGTCCGTTATCCTTATGGTCTCGGGCGGAGCCGACTCGATGGCACTGCTTCACATGACGGCAACGGAACCGATTGACCTTGGTGATGGTGCAGGTCTTGTGCGCGTTGCACAAGAGCGCCTGCATGTACTGCACGTAAATCATTTGCTTCGCGGAGCAGACGCAGACGCTGACCAGCACTTTGTTCAAGCAACTTGTGACTCGCTGGATATTCCCTGCACCGTGCTGCGCGTGGACGTGGCAAAGCTCGCGCAGGAACGTGATGGCAACGTGGAAGAAATTGGTCGTCGGGTGCGGTATGACGCTGCGCGAGAACTCGCTCAAAAACTTTGCACTGAGCAGGGAGTTTCTCGCCAGAAGGCAAAGATTTTGACAGCGCACACGGCGGACGACCGCGCGGAGACGTTCATGATGAACGTGATGCGCGGGTCCGGCATGAGCGGCCTGGCCTCGATTCCTAGGCATCGCGGGCTGATTTATCGTCCGCTGCTCGACTACACGCATGACCAGCTCAAAGACTGGCTGAAGGCTCGCGGCCTGGACTGGCACGAGGACGCAACCAACACCGACACCCACTATTTACGTGCGTATATGCGTCATAACGTGCTCCCTCTGCTGAAGGCGAGAAACCCGTTGTTGGTGCAGACGGTGTGCAAAATTGCAGATTTGATGACTGACGAAGACGATTATCTTGAGGCGAAGGCTGCTCGCAAGCTGAGGCAGATTACGCTGCGCAAGAGCGAGTCTTCGCTGGTACTTGACGCGTTAAAGCTGAGTTCTACCGACGTAGTGATTGCTCGCCGCGTGGTGAGGATTGTGGCTCGGAAGTTGATTCCCGAGGCTTGGCTTGAGTTCAGGCACGTAGATGCTGTGCTTGAAGCGGTTGCCGCGGGAGTGGGCGTAGCCAACCTGCCACAGAACCTTGAGGCGCGTGTTCGTCTGGGCACCGTGACGTTCTCGTTCACGGGCGCCGTAAGGAGCGCGGCTGCGGTCGCCGCGAGAAGCGCGGGCAGCGCTGCGGCTGCGATCACCGCGAGAAGTGCGGTCGGCGCTGCGGCTGTGGTCGCGGCCAACGGCGAACCCGCAGGTACGTCGCCTGCTACAGTAACGTTTGGCGAGCACCTTGCGGTCCCGGGAACACTGGAGCTGGCAGACGGCCGAGTGCTCTCAGCGCGTATTCTCCCTGTGGAGCACGGCTTTGACGTCGTGTCCTATGCAACCGCGCATAGCCAGGAATGGTTGGGCGAGTCGGTTCTTCTCGACGCGCACGCCTGTGGAGTGGATCCGGTTCACGGTGGCAGCCTGTGGGTCTCAGGGCCCGAGGCGGGGGATACTATGCAGCCTCTGGGCATGCATGGGCAGTCAAAAAAGATCTCTGACCTGCTGGGCGAGGCGGGCGTGCCCGTTGAATCCAGGAGCATGATGCCTATTGTGCGAACAAATATTCGTGGACATGTGGTGTGGGTTGCGGGAATTCGTCCCGATGAACGAGTAAAATGTACGCAAGATACAAAACAGCTGCTAGAATTGAACATCTATTCTGGTCATAAGCCATTTGAGAGGAGCCAGTGATGGCGGAGCTTCACCCTGATATTGAAGAGATTCTACTTGACGAACAAGACATCAAGGACATCGTCAAGAAGGTGGGTGCAGAGATCACGCGTGACTACGCGGACAAGAACCCCCTGGTCATTGCTGTTCTTCGCGGAGCTGTTGTATTCATGGCCGATATCATGCGCGCCATTGAGTGCCCGCTCTCCATCGACTTTATGGCTGTTTCCAGCTACGGCGACGGTGTTAAGAGCTCCGGCGTCGTGCGCATTGTAAAAGACCTTGATACCAAGATTGAGGGCCGCCACGTCATCATCGTTGAGGACGTCCTGGACTCCGGTCTAACCCTCTCTTACCTGGTCCGCATGCTCCAGTCTCGTAACCCCGCTTCCATTGAGATTGCCGCTTTCCTGGTCAAGGACATTGAGGGCAAGCGTCCAGCTATTGATCCTCGTTACGTAGGCACTCACGTACCCGACAAGTTTGTTGTTGGTTACGGTCTGGACTATGCAGAGCGCTACCGCAACCTGCCATTTGTTGGCGTTCTGAAGCCTTGCGTGTACGAATAGGCTGAGGTCCTGCGGTCAAACGCGCGGTTAAGTCTGCGGTCAAGTCCACGGAATCGGCGCTCGGATTGTGCGACTCGTGGCAAAACCCGTGCAATAGATACAAATTTGTTAAAACTTTTAAAGCTTGGGCGAGAAGATCGATTTTCTTGCCCAATATGCTATCTATCAAAGGTTGCGCGGCGGCGTCATCCGCACCTCAGCCCAACGTTTTACCAGGCAGTTACTGTAGGCTTCGAGAGAATCGAGAAACCATGGTCAATCAGACAAGTCTTGCATACGGATCAGAAAAGTCTGCAATCCGCGAGATTGCAGGTTATGCGATGCAGCGTCGTGCTGAGATTGGCGCTCAGAATGTGTTTGATTTCTCGATCGGCAACCCTTCCGTGCCTGCTCCTGAGTCTGTTCGCACCTCTATCGAGGCCGCCATGCAGCTACCTCCTCAGCAGGTCCACAGCTACACGCCTGCAATCGGCATTCCCCAGGCCAGAGAGGCAATTGCCGCGTCACTCCGACGTCGCTTTGGAGATCACGCAGCTCAGGCAGACGATCTGATCTTGACTTGCGGAGCTGCAGCTTCCGTTTCTATGGCGCTCAATTCTATTGTTTCTCCAGGTGAAGAGGTTATTGTCATTGCACCATACTTCCCAGAGTATCGCGTGTGGATTGATCATGCACAGGCTACCTGCATTGAGGTTTTGGCTGACGAGAAAACCTTCCAGATTGATGTTGACGCCGTTTGTGCAGCTCTTACGCCTAAGACTCGCGCGGTGATTATCAACTCTCCAAACAATCCGGTTGGTGCTGTGTATACCAGAGAAAACCTTGACGCATTTGCCAATATGCTCCGCAAACGCTCCACTGAGCTGGGAACTGACATTTACGTCATCTCCGACGAGCCTTATCGCGAGATCGTTTTTGGCAACATTGAGGTCCCTTGGGTCCCTGACGTCTACGAGCGCACTATTGTGTGCTATTCCTACTCCAAGTCCCTCTCACTTCCTGGCGAGCGTATTGGTTGGGTGCTGGTTCCCGCTTCTAATCCGGAGCAGAAGGAGATTTACGCAGCTTGTGCGGGTGCCGCTCGACTGTTGGGCTTTGTTTGTGCGCCAGCGCTTTTCCAGCGCGTCATTATCGACTGTGTTGATGAGCCAGCTGATGTTGAGGCATATGCAAAGAATCGAGAAGTGCTGACCGAGGGCCTCACCAAGCTTGGTTACGAGTACATCCAGCCTGATGGTGCATTCTACCTGTGGGTTCATGCTCCTGGTGGAGATGCTCAGGCATTCTGTGATGTGGCCAAGCAGTTTGAGCTGCTGCCTGTTCCATCCGATTCGTTCGGCTGCCCAGGTTGGCTGCGCGTGAGCTACTGCGTTGCGTACCAGACCTGCGTAGACTCGCTTGCTGCCTGGGAAAAGGCTCTTGCTGCAATGAAATAAGCGCTGCAACAGGCTAGAAGATCACCTGGAGAAGGTCAGCCGTCAATGGCGAGAAAATCAATCGACCGCAAACGACAAAGTGAACTGCCTCCTATTTCTTATGTCCAAGAAATGGGAGGCTGTTCATATGCGGGTGATTATGATTCTGTAGCGTGTTAGCGTCGGCTTTTAGGTCTGGCGCACAAAATAGCGCAGCTTTGGTAGGTTCTGCTGAAGAATCGACATGTTCCTAATCAAGATAGCCAGGCAGCTAGATGGTCGCACTACCCGATATGCATCTCTATGCATAAACATAACCTAATATGCTAGAAAATGAATAGCGTCATATAAAAGATTTAACTATAGGTAAATTCCGCACCTAAGGAACACACCTAAGTCAGATATTCTGCTCAATTGCGGGCATTTTACACACCTAATGACGATAATCTGCATGATTGGGGTATTTTCAGCGTAATGTATACGTCTTTTTAACAGATTATCCGACTTAGGTGTGTTTTGAACTGCCTCCTATTTTCTCGTGTCCAAGAAATGGGAGGCAGTTCAAAGCCGCGCGGAAACGCGGCTTTGTTTCTTTATGCGATGTTGTTGTGAGCTGCGGCCGTTCGAACAGCGCGACGCCTTAGTTGCGGTGCTCGTGTCTGACTTAGTATCCCTGCTTAGAAGCTGGAATCTTTGCGTCAGCAATGGTGCCCAAAAACGTCTGGGCATCACGGCAAGCCATAAGCTCCTCGGGGAAGTCAACCTCTTCAAGCAGCTTAATAACAGAATGCGCATCAGCAATGCGGGTTGCAATGTGAGCATCTGAGCCAAAAGAAATCTTGCATCCAAGCTCAGCGCAGGTTTCTGCAATTACACGACAGCGCTCAATAGCAACCTCACGCTGACCCTCATCGTGCGTGGCCTCGTTCATCTCGATGAGCTTACCGCGATCGCGGCACTCTCTGACAAGTGTATGAACATCAAAATCTAAACCACTGCGACCAAGGTGACCAAGAATTAAAACATGTGGATTATCCAGTGCATTTACATACATTTGGGTAATTTGCTTCTGCGAGGCACCAGCTGCCCACTGCTTGCTATGAATGCTTGCAACTGCATAATCGCAGGTACCCAGGATATGTTCGCCAAGAATATGAGGCTGACGGAGTTTATCGCCATTAATACCCTGGTCAAACATAATATCGTAGGCAAACAGGTTGCCCTCAAGGTCAACAATATCAACCTCGGCGCCGTGAAGCAGTCTGACGCCGTACCAGGTTTCTGGCCAAATAGCGGTGTTCATATAGAACTGAAAGTTCTTGATAGTTTGCTGGTCATACAGCATGGACGAGAAGTGGTCGGTGATTCCAAGCAGCTCATAGCCACGCTCAGAAGCTGCACGAACGTTCTCCTCAATAGTTGAATAGGCGTGCCTTGAGTACAGACTGTGAGTATGAACGTCGCAAGTAATGCGCATGACGTGCTCCTTTGAATCTCAATCGACAACTCTAGTTAATCACGGCCGCCATCTTGAGGCAACCCTGGCGAGAAGACCGGTCTTCTCGCTACCTGCACGGACTACAGCTCAATACTCAGCTCGACGGGGCAGTGGTCGCTGCCGTAGACCTCGCTTAAGATTGAAGCGCTTTTGACCTGTTCAGCAATGCGATCGGAGACCAGGAAGTAGTCGATGCGCCAGCCCGCGTTGTTCTTGCGAGCGTTGAAACGGTAGCTCCACCAGCTGTAAGCGCCGGTCATGTCGGGATGGCGATACCTAAATGTATCGGTAAAGCCTGCGTCCAACAGCTTGGTAAAACTCTCGCGCTCCTCGTCAGAGAAACCTGCATTTTGCCTGTTAGACGATGGGTTCTTAAGGTCAATCTCGTTGTGGGCAACGTTAAAATCGCCGCAGGTAATTACTGGTTTTTGCTCAGATAGCTTAGCCAAGAACTCGCGATAGTGCTGATCCCACTCAAGACGCTCGTCCAAGCGCGCAAGCTGGTCTTTTGAGTTTGGCGTGTACACGCACACAAACCAGAACTTCTCAAACTCCAGCGCACACACGCGACCTTCGTCGTCAGCAACAGGGCATCCAATCTGGCGAATCACCTGCAGAGGGGTTTCTCGCGAGAAAACCGCTGTGCCCGAATAGCCCTTTCTGTCTGCGTAGTTCCAGGTTTGAACGTAGCCGGGAAGGTCCAGCTCAACCTGGCCTTCTTGTAGCTTAGTTTCTTGGAGGGCAAATACATCAGCGTTTATGGTTTCAAAAATTTCCGTGAACGAAGGCTCTTTCTTGAGCACGGCGCGCAGGCCATTAACGTTCCAGGAAATCAGCTTGTACTCTTGAGTTTGGCTCATAACTCCTCTTTCATACTACGACCTGGTGGTTTAGGTCGCAGTGGATTTGTATCACAGTAGCCGCGAGTGACGCGCGTTCCACGCTCCAGTTACGGCGCCAAGCGGTGCGTTTGCGGCAATAAACTTTCAATAAATCCATGGTATACGACTAGTAGCCACCAATACCGCTACAATAGAAACATTCATAGCTGGCAAGGAGGATTCATGCTTCGTCAAAGCTACAACACCTGGCAATGTGGAACTCACACTATCTCGTTGGCGCGTCCTAGGATTATGGGCGTTCTCAACGTCACTCCAGACTCGTTCTCTGATGGCGGAAAGAACTTTGATCCAGAGGCTGCAATTGCTCGTGGATTGCAGATGTTGGATGAGGGCGCTGACATCATTGACGTTGGGGGAGAGTCTACTCGCCCAGGTCACACGCCTGTTCTGCCTACAGAAGAGGCTGAGCGCGTAGTACCTGTGGTGCGCGCGTTGGTGGCTGCTGGAGCAATTGTCTCCATCGACACGCGCCATGCCGAGGTAGCAAAGATGTGCGTCCGCCTTGGAGCATCAATCATCAATGACGTTTCTGGCTTCACCGATCCAGAAATGGTTGCCGTAGCTGCGGAGTCTGACTGCGGCTGCATTGTGATGCACTGGAATAAGGACGGCCTTGGTGCTCGTGTTGAGCGCAAGCAGGTGCAGCTGGATGATATGCGCCCTTCTCGCCCTACTGGTAGCGCAGCTGCTCGAGCTGCAGCTACAGGAGCCGAGACACGCACGTTGAGCTCTCAGCGCCGTTTTACCCTGCCTGAAGAGGCACCTATCATGCGCCAGATTATGGGCTTTTTGGGTGACCAAGCTCGCGGTTTGATGCGCGCTGGCGTTTCCAAGGACCGTATCTGCATTGACCCAGGTCCAGGTTTTGACAAGTTTGCTGACGAGGACGTTGTTATTCAGCGTGCTACTCGCTCGATGGTTTCTATGGGATATCCGCTGCTCTGCGCCGTGTCCAGAAAGCGCTTTGTCGGCGCTGTTTCTGGTGTAACTGAGGCAACCCAGCGCGATGCAGCTACACATGCAATTTGCATTGCCGCAATCACTAATGGCGCCCGTATCCTGCGCGTTCACGATGTTGCGGGAACCGCTCAGGCTATCAACGCTTACTGGGCTATGACCGAGCGCGACCCTCGTCAGGGATTTGTGGCGCTTGGCTCCAACGTAGGCGACCGTGTGGGCTATCTGGCCCGCGCAACGCAGCTCATCGATGAGATTCCGCTGACCTGCGTTGTTTCTCTCAGCCACGCCTACGAAACTGAGCCTGCATACGGTATTGCTACACCCGTGGTAAACGCCGTTGCCGAGATTAGAACTGAGCTCCATCCTCTGGTGCTGATGGATAAGCTGCTTGAGGTTGAGAACGCTCTCAACCGCACGCGCAAGAAAGGCGAGGAGGGCCATGGACCTCGCACTATCGACTGCGACCTTCTGTGGGTTGAGGGCGAACAACACGCAGGTAAACACCTCACTTTGCCTCATCCACGCATGGGCGAGCGCGATTACGTGCTTGTGCCTATGGAGGACCTGATGCACGATCCTGTGCGCTTCTTCTCGCATGGCGGCGTGGAGATTGCCCCTCCTGACCAGCGCGTTGGTCACGTAACCGAGGATCTGGGAGCCATTACGTGGGAGTAGCACAAGAAGCTCTAGAGCTGGCACGTGGTGGTGCACAAACGGGAGAGTTTGTGTTCCGCGCCTTTGACATGCAGAAATGCGCTGCCCAGGACCAAGACGAGTGCCTTGAGCTGGCATCCACACCGGCATCCGCATCAGCATCCCCATCATCTGGCGAGAAACCCTTTGAGGTTGCAACTGTTGTGCGTCTTGGCGTCACGATGCCGTATGTACCTGCCGTTCCATACGTTGTAGCGCTGGGACTTTGTCAGTTCTTGCGTGCGCTAGATGAGAACTTTGGTATCCGCTGGCCTTACGATATTTGCTATAAAGACCAGGTAGTTGCCTCAATCAAAGCAACCGCAGGCTATCAAGAGGGCATGTTTGCCGTGGTAAGCATCACAGCAGACCCCAAGGTGCTTTGCTCAGCGTTTGGCGTTGCGGGCAATACAGAACTTCTCGCCAAAAAAGTATCTGAGCTGGTGGTTCAGAGTGTAAGCGCGTGGGAGCAGCAGGTTAAACGCGCAAGGAGCTTTGCGGGACCCATCGCGCTGATTCTGAGCGACTACTTTGATATGGTTCCGTTGCTTGGACAGCAGGTCAACAAGGTATACCCCAGCGGTAACGTTGCACTAACCGCTCGATTTGGCGGTATTGACGTGTGGGGTCATGCCATCCTTGTTGACCAGGACGGTAAAGAAATCCTTGTAAGCGAGGACGAAGCTTCCGTTGTGCCAGCGGTTTAGCTGCTGGTTTAGCTGCGGGTTCGATTGCCGAGCTGTCGGCTGAAGCGCGTCTGCAGCGTTAACTACTTGGCAGCTTCAGTAGACTGCTTCCAGATTAGATAAATTCCACGCATGGTGAGCTGCGGATCAACCACGTCAAAGACATCTGTTGCCTCGCTGACAGTGTTTGCAAGACCACCTGTTGCAATAACAGTTGCACCCTCAATACCAGGCTCTTTGAGTGTTCTGGCAACCAAGCCCTCTGCCTGAGCAGCGGCGCCCACTACAATACCTGCCTGAACAGCGCTTTCTGTAGTGTTGCCCAAGACAGTCTCAGGAGCCTTGATAGGAATGCTAGAAAGTTTGGCTGCACGCGCAAACAGAGCGTTTGCAGAGATCATAATGCCTGGTGAAATAGCGCCTCCACGGAATACGCCGTCCTTATCAACAACGTCCAAATTGGTTGCGGTGCCAAAATCAACCACAATAACGGGATAGCCATAGCGCTCAGTTGCGGCAACGGAATTTGCTACGCGGTCGGCACCCACAAGCTCGGGGTGGGGGATATTGAAGCGAATCTTATCCGTAGAAAGTGCATTAATAGAGGTCAGAGGCTTGTTGAGTAGCGACTCAAAACAGCGCTTCCAGGCGCGTGTAATAACAGGAACTACGCACGAGAGTCCGCCAGCCTCAACGTCATCAAGATTCAAGCCGTCTTTCTGAAAGAACGTGAAGAGACGACCGTGCAAAATATCGGAGGTGTCGCTTTGATCGGTAGGCATTCTCCAGCCGCGCACCATAGTGCCTTCGCTGTCAAATAAACCAATGGCAGTTTGCGTGTTACCCACATCAATCGATAAAAACATTATGCCTCCGAAGAGCTCCAGACCGGCTTTGTATGTTGCATTGGATTTTAGCGCATCAAGGGCTTCTCAAAAGTTGTCGCACACAAGAATTATCTGCACAAAATATGAATTTCTCGCCAAGTACTTCTAGCAACAAAAGTGTTGTTCTGCTATACTTTTTCAGCTTATTGTCTTGATTGAGCACGTGCTCATAAAGACACCCCTGCTCTGGTCGGAAACCAGGGCCGATGTAAGGAGTCCTGCATGAAGCAAGGTATTCATCCAGAGTACGTAGAGTGCACCGTTCGCTGCACCTGCGGAAACACCTGGACCACACACGCAACTGTTCCAGAGATGCGTCTTGACCTCTGCGACAAGTGCCACCCATTCTATACGGGTCAGCAGAAGCTTGTCGATACTGGTGGACGTGTCCAGCGCTTCGCCGACAAGTTCGGTGGCGCAGCAAACGCTGCTCTCGAGGCTGCTAAGGCTGCCAAGGAGGCAAAGGCTGCTAAGGCTGCTGAGCAGGAGGCTGCTCGTAAGGCTGCTGCTGAGGCTAAGGCTGCTGAGAAGGCAAAGCGTGCTGCTGAGTTCGCAAAGAACGCACCAGCTGCAGAGCCAGAGGCTGAGGCTGAGGTCGAGGCACCTGCAACCGAAGAGGCTGCAGAGTAGCAGGTATTTGCTCGCGCAAAGACCGCAGAGTACAGAATCGGGGTAGCTTCGGCTGCCCCGTTTTTGTTTGGCGAGAAACCCTCTCAACTCAGAGGGTATACTTGAAAGTGAAAAATCTGCCGTCGGAGGACGAATGGAATCACTGTATACAAAGTATCGCCCGCAAACGTTTGAGCAGGTAGTTGGCCAGAAGCATGTGGTCGGCACCCTTGAGCGAGCGGTCTTGGAGCAAAAGCTCAGCCACGCATACCTGTTCTGCGGACCTCGCGGCACAGGTAAGACCACTATGGCTCGCCTGCTGGCAAAAGCTATCCTTTGTCACGAGGCGCCTGGTCATCTGCCCGACGGCACTTGCGAGGACTGCCAGTTGATTGCTGCAGGTCAGCATCCAGATGTCTTTGAGATTGACGCCGCCTCTAACACCGGCGTTGATAACGTGCGAGAAGAGATTATTTCTCGCGCTAGTTACGCTCCCGTGCGTGGCAAGGGCAAGGTCTACATCATCGATGAGGTGCACATGCTTACCTCGGCGGCGTTTAACGCACTGCTCAAGACGTTGGAGGAGCCTCCTTCGCATGTGACGTTTATCATGTGTACCACCGACCCTCAAAAAATTCTTGCAACTATTCTTTCCCGCGTGCAGCGCTTTGACTTCCGCTCCATTGCCGCTGATGAGATGGCGGAGCACCTGGTCAACGTCTGCAAAAATGAGGGCTTTGCCTACGAAGACGCAGCTATCGATCTTATTGTTCGTCATGCGCGCGGTGGCATGCGTGACGCTTTGTCTTCTCTTGAGCAGCTCTCCGTTTATGGCGGCGGCGTCATTTCTGAGCAGACGGTTCGAGACGTTTTGGGCCAGTCGTCCGGCTCTCTTATTAACAATGCTGCGATGGCTCTGGCTCAGCGAGACATTTCTTCACTCTTTATCACGGTAAACACGCTGTTTGAAGGTGGCAAGGATCTGCTGCAGTTCACGCGTGAGCTTGCCGTCCACGTAAGAGATCTCTATATTGCCGCAGCTGTAGGCGTTGATTCTCCAGCACTCGCAAATTCCACCGCTTCGACCGAGCAGCTTACCAAAGAGGCTCAGGCATTTGGCTCGGTTGATAGGCTCTCCAGGGTTTTGACTGTTTTGGGCGACGCTGCAAATCAGATGCGTACCGCCGTGAACCAGCGACTTGTTCTAGAGGTTGCGTTCACCAAGCTGGCGCGTCCTAACACGGAGCTTTCATTGGAAGCGCTGGCAGATAGGGTGTCAGTTCTTGAGCAGCAGCTAGCAAGCGGTGTTGTTGCGGCTCCAGTTGTCGAGAAACCCGTAGCTCCCGCGCCTGTTCCGGTTCCACAGCCGGCTCCTGCGACTGTGGCGACTCCGGCACCGCAGCCTGCGCCAGCTCCGCAACCGGCATCTGCGCCAGCTCCAACACCGCAGTCTGCACCAGCTCCAACACCGCAGCCTGCACCAGCACCCGCAACCGTGTCAGCTCCACAACCTGCGCCTGCGCCACAATCTGCACCTGCGTCTGCTCAAAAAGAAGTTGACCAGGCAGACGCACTTCTTGTCAGACAGTGGAAAGAAGTCGGAAAGGTTTGCGCGTCTAAGAACGCCGCTCATGCAGCACTGCTGGTCAGTTCAACGCTCGAATCGGACGATGGCTCTGAGCTGGTAGTTACACTGCCCAAGGGCTCCTCGTTTGCTATGAGGATGCTCAGCGCGCCGGCAGTTTCCGAGTTTGTAAAAGAGTGCGTTGCCCAGGTCATGGGCCCACGTCGCATCAAATATGTTGAGTCGAGCCTCGCTGCAACGGCAATCTCGCGAGAAAAACGTGCAGCTCAGGTGCCGGCTCCAGCTCCTGCACCCGCGCCTGCAATTTCAGTGGCTCCTGCTGCGCCCGTCGCACCAGCTCCTGAGCCAGTTGCGCAGCCCACTCCTGCCTCTGTTCCCGCTCAGGTACCTGCGCCTGCTCCAGCACCTGCAGCTCCCGTTGCACCAGCGCCAGAGGCGTCATATCCGATGCCTTGGGATGAGCCTGCGTCTGACAGTGCGCCTACTGAGGCTCTCGACTACGATCAGGTACCTTACAGCGATGACGATGTGGCTGCAGTTTTGGACAACTCTGTTGAAGACGCTGTTCCAGCTTCAGTTGCACCTGAGGCCGCGCCTGCACCAGAGGCTCCAGGTGCACCTGCACCAGCGCCTGCACCCTCAGCTCCAGTTGCACCCGCACCAGCGCCTGCGCCCGCAGCGCCTGAACCCGAACCAGTTCCGGCTCCAAAGCCTGCTCCAGTACCAGCTTCACCAGAGGATATTGCTGCTCGTTCAGCGCTTCCACCAGAGCTCAACAGCGTGGCAGACATGCTTGAAAAGGTATTTGGACCAGCGGTTTCTTTGTCGGTAGAGAAGAAGCTGGATGCTGAAACTCCCGTAGACCCTGCAAATAACTAGAACTTCTCGCGATATTCTCGCGATATGACGCTTTGGTGCACGGTTTTTCATGCGCCTGCGCAAAAAGCGCAACTTGTCTAAAATAGATACGACGATAGGAGAACATATGGCACGTGGTGGATTTAACATGGGCGGCATGAACCGCAATCAGATGATGGCTCAGGCTCGCAAAATGCAGGAGCAACTGCTGGAGGCCCAGCAGAAGGCTTCCCTTATGCAGGCAACCGCAAGTGCTGGTGGTGGTGCTGTTAAGGTAACCGCATCCGGCGACCTGCGCTTGACTAACATCACTATTGATCCTGAGGCAATTGATCCTGAGGATATCGAGATGCTGCAGGACATGATTCTGGCTGCTGTAAATGATGCTCTTGAGTCTGCAGAGTCTCAGGCATCTGCCCAGATGAGCGCAGTAACCGGTGGACTGAATATCCCAGGACTGTTCTAATCCATGGCGTTTGATACCACAAATGATGGTCGTGCGCTGCAGCGTTTGCTTGACGAGTTAGGCCGACTACCAGGCATTGGTCCAAAGTCTGCTCAGCGCATAGCCTACCATCTTCTAGAGGTTGATTCCGAGGAGGCTCGCCGTTTGGCGCAGGCTATCCTGGAGCTTAAGCAGCAGGTGCATTTTTGCCCTATCTGTTTCAACTATGCGACGCGTGACGAATGCGACATCTGCCTGGACTCTTCCAGGGATCGCAGTAAAATCTGCGTGGTCTCCGAGCCTAAGGATGTCTCGGCAATCGAGCGTACCGGTGCGTTTCACGGCCTCTACCACGTTCTGGGCGGCGTAATCTCGCCTATGGACAAGATTGGTCCCGAGCAGCTCCACGTGCGCGAGTTGCTGTCCCGCTTGGCCGATGGCACCGTTACCGAGGTAGTTCTGGCAACTAATCCGGACGTTGAGGGGGAAACAACTGCAACGTACCTCTCCAGAACTATCAATCCGCTGGGAATGACGGTTACCCGACTGGCAAGCGGACTTCCCGTAGGTGGAGATCTTGAGTACGCAGATGAGGTAACATTGGGACGTGCAATTGAAGCACGTCGGGAGGTTTAAGCATGGCAAACCACATGAGAACAAGTTCATCTGGCGAGAAGACCACCGAGGCTTCATCGGTTGACTTGAAGAATATTTCAACGCTTCGTGCTGGTCAGGGTGCACAAATTCCTCAAAGCCCGCGACAAGCTGATAACACTCCTGAACCTCCAAATAGAAAGTCAGTCATCATTCTGGTGCTGGCAGCCATTGTGGCGCTTACTGCTCTGTTCTTTATTGTTCGTTGCGCTACAAGCACTAAGAGTGAATCTGCAAGCCAGCAGCCAAAGCAGACCCAGTCCGCCTACGCTGACGAGAAACAGCAGGATGAGCAGGCAGTTGACGGCTCAGTTACCTTCCACGGCTTGAAGTACTCTCTGGAGAAGCAAAGCGACGGCAAAACTGCTGTTGTTCGTACGAGTGACTCGGGAACTAAGAGTGTTCTATTTGAGGTTGAGGGAACTCCCACCAGCCTGATTCTTTTTAACGACACTATTTTGGTGCCAGAGAATCGCGAGTCTGGCTGGGATGTTGTGGCATGTGCCCTGGTAGACGGATCACTTCCAACACTTATTGCCGATAAGGACGGCAAGGCTGTTGGCGGAAACGGAACTATCACCGCAGCTACGCTTGATGGAACTACGCTTAAGGTAACCGATTCCACAGGAAACACCACCAGCGTTGCTCTTCAGTAAAAGCAACGCAAAGAAATTGTGGATTTCCAGTGGGCGTTCATGTTTCTGAGCTGCGGATATTCTCGCCAAGCGGTTATTTTCAAGAAAATTTTCAAATTCGTTGGAAATAACGCTAGACAAGAATAGAAGTTCCCTGTAATATTTCAATTCGCAACAAGGCGTCCGGGGTATTAGCTCAGCTGGTTAGAGCGCCGGCCTGTCACGTCGGAGGTCGCGGGTTCGAGCCCCGCATATCCCGCCATTGCATGTTCAAGCCCTCTTCGGAGGGCTTTTTCATTACCAAAAAAGTCCAGCATAAAAGATTTAAATTACATCTTTAATTTATTGAAACCAAGTCAGAAAATAGAGCATTGTGTGATATCTTTACATCAGAATGTGTCTAAGTGCTTCTGCTACAGAAACATTTAAAAGCAGAGGTAAAGTGAGGTGGATTGTGCGGGATCAGAATACTTTGGATGCGCTGTCGCAACGCGATGGTGTGAATTCCACATCCGCAGATTCTTCTCTCACAGAACCCACTTCAGATTCAATCAAGAAAATTGCTGTTTTTGATTTTGACGGAACCGTCATTTCTGGACAGTCAGGACTCTTGTTCTCTGCGTATTTGCTTCGTCGTCACCTGTCCTCAATTTTACGCACACTCAAGCTTGTGTGGTGGGGAGCTCGCTACAAGCTACACCTTCCTCAAAGGCAGGAAGAGGCTCGTGAGCTGGTTGTTGGTGCACTTACGCAGTTTAGCGTTGAGTTTGCAAACGCTGTGATGCACGATTTTCACCGCGAGGTAATTGAGGGTATGTATCGCCCTCAGGCGCTGGAAGAGGCGCGTCGTCGGCGGGCAGAGGGTTGCTGTGTACTGTTGGTTTCAGCAACATTTGAACCTATCGCGGAATTGGCCGCAGAGAAGCTGGGAGCAGACGGGTTTCTCGCCACAAAGATGCAGGTAGGGGCAGACGGGCACTACACCAGCAAGGTTGACGGCCCTGTGATTGAGGGTGCTCAGAAGCTTGTCTCGGCAACCGAGTGGTGCAATCAGCGTTTTGGCGAGGGCGGCTGGGAGATTGCGTACGCGTATGGTGATCACTACTCGGACGCAACGCTTTTAGCGGCAGCCCAAACGCCGTGCGCCGTTTGCCCTGGTCCAACGCTTGCCAGGCTTGCAAACAAACGCGGCTGGGCAATTTTGAACTGGTAGTAAAGAGTGAACTAAGAGTAACGACTGAACTAAGAGCAATATCTGAACCGATAGCAAGAATCAACCTGTAACAACGGCCGACCTGGTCACAAGCCAGATACGTAAGTAAAGCAGTCCCTCGCGTGGACAACAAGAG
>CAUUGK010000002.1:0-41805 GCA_963544765.1 uncultured Atopobiaceae bacterium | reverse complement strand
TATTTCTGATTTGTTTCATTGTTTTTTTGCGCAATAATAAAAGCATTATGCGACCGCTGCCGGCCGAACTATGAAACTTGTTTCCGTAGTCACCCAGGGTCTACAGCTTTATTTTGGATCGCACAGACGCATACTGTGAGAAATCACAGATTAGGCAAGGAGAGGAAATGGCAAGAAAGTTTAAGTCCATGGACGGTAACAACGCCGCGGCTTACGTGTCGTATGCGTTTACCGAGGTAGCGGGCATTTACCCAATTACCCCATCAAGTCCAATGGCAGACTATGTTGACCAGTGGTCCGCCCAGGGTGTAAAGAACATCTTTGGTACAACCGTCAAGGTTGTCGAGATGCAGTCCGAGGCTGGCGCAGCTGGTGCTGTTCACGGTTCTCTTGGTTCAGGTGCTCTGACCACTACTTACACCGCTTCTCAGGGCCTCTTGCTCATGCTTCCAAACATGTACAAGATTGCCGGCGAGCAGCTTCCTGGTGTTTTCCACGTCAGCGCACGTACCGTTGCAACCCATGCACTGAACATCTTTGGCGATCACTCTGACGTTATGTCTGCTCGCCAGACTGGCTTTGCACTTCTCGCAGAAGGCAACGTCCAGGAGGTTATGGATCTGGCTCCTGTTGCTCACCTCGCAGCAATCAAGGGCAAGGTTCCATTTGTTAACTTCTTCGACGGCTTCCGTACTTCTCACGAGATTCAGAAGGTTGCTGTTTGGGATTACGCTGATCTGGCTGAGATGTGCGACATGGACGCTGTCCAGACATTCCGTGATCACGCACTGAATCCAGAGCACCCATCAAGCCGCGGTTCCCACGAGAACGGCGATATCTTCTTCCAGCACCGCGAGGCATGCAACGAGGTTTATAACCAGCTGCCAGCAGTTGTTGAAGACTACATGAACCAGATCAACGCTAAGCTTGGTACTGACTACGGTCTGTTCAACTACTACGGTGCAGAAGATGCTGACCGCGTTGTTATCTGCATGGGTTCCTTCTGCGATACCCTCGAGGAGGTTATCGACTACCTGAACGCTCATGGCGAGAAGGTCGGTCTGGTTAAGGTCCGTCTCTATCGTCCATTCTCTGTAAAGCACTTTGTTGACGTTCTTCCTGAGTCCGTCAAGAAGATTGCTGTTCTCGACCGCACCAAGGAGCCAGGTTCCGTTGGTGAGCCTCTCTACGAAGACGTTGTTTCTTCCCTCTATGAGGCTGGTCGTACAGGCATTAAGGTTGTTGGCGGTCGTTACGGTCTTGGTTCCAAGGACACCCCACCATCATCCGCATTCGCAATCTTCGAGGAGCTCAAGAAGGATGCTCCTCAGCGTGAGTTCACCGTTGGTATTGTCGACGACGTTACTAACCTGTCTCTCCCAGAGGATCCTGAGGCTCCTAACACTGCAGCTGAGGGCACCATTGAGTGCAAGTTCTGGGGTATCGGCGGCGACGGTACCGTTGGTGCTAACAAGAACTCCATTAAGATTATTGGTGACCACACTGATAAATATGTTCAGGCATACTTCCAGTATGACTCCAAGAAGACCGGCGGTATCACCATCAGCCACCTGCGCTTTGGTGATCACAAGATCCGTTCTCCTTACTATGTCACCAAGGCAGACTTTGTCGCATGCCACGTTCCTGCATACATCATCAAGGGCTACAAGATGGTCCGCGACGTCAAGCCTGGCGGTACCTTCCTGGTCAACTGCCAGTGGGATGCAGAGGAGTTTGCACACCACCTGCCAGCAGAGGCAAAGCGCTACATTGCTAAGAACAACATCAACGTTTATCTGATCAACGCAATTGACCTTGCCAAGGAAATTGGTATGGGCAAGCGCACCAACACCATTCTTCAGTCCGCATTCTTTGCTCTTGCAAAGGTTCTCCCAGAGGCAGACGCGCTTCAGTACATGAAGGATGCTGCAACTCACTCTTACCTGAAGAAGGGCCAGAACATCGTCGATATGAACCACAAGGCAATCGACGCTGGTGCTACTGCATTTACTAAGATTGAGATTCCTGCTGATTGGGCTACTGCAGAGGATGCTCCAAGCACAATCACCCTTGAGGGCCGTGAGGCTCTGCTCAAGCAGGTTCGCGACATCATGACTCCAGTCTCTCGTATGGAGGGTGACGCACTTCCTGTTTCTGCATTTAAGAACCACGTTGATGGCCAGTTTGAGCTTGGCGCTGCTGCTTACGAGAAGCGCGGCATTGCTGTTGTTGTTCCTGAGTGGAACGTCGAGAAGTGCATTCAGTGTAACCAGTGCGCTTATGTCTGCCCACACGCAGTCATTCGTCCATTCGTCCTTACCGACGAAGAGGTTGCTGCTGCACCAGCACAGTCTCAGTTCAAGGATGCCGTTGGTCCTAAGGCTAAGGGCTACAAGTTTGAGATTGCAGTTTCTCAGCTCGACTGTACCGGTTGTTCTAACTGCGTCTACATCTGCCCTGCAGATGCTCTGACCATGAAGCCAATCGAGGAGCAGGAGTCCAAGCAGGAGATCTTTGACTATGCAGTCAACCACGTCTCCGAGAAGACCGAGCTTGTTGCTAACAACGTCAAGGCATCCCAGTTCAAGAAGCCTCTTCTTGAGTTCTCTGGTTCCTGCGCAGGCTGCGCTGAGACCAGCTACGGCCGTCTGGTCACTCAGCTCTTCGGCGATCGTATGTTCATCTCCAACGCAACCGGCTGCTCCTCCATTTGGGGTAACCCAGCTTCTTGCTCACCATTCACTACCGATGCAAACGGCCACGGCCCAGCATGGAACAACTCCCTCTTTGAGGACAATGCAGAGCACGGTATGGGCCTGATGCTTGGTCACCAGGCACAGCAGAAGCGTCTCCTGGAGCTTGCTCAGCAGCTTGTCGATGAGGACGGCGCATCTCAGGACCTCAAGGATGCTGCTAAGGCATGGATTGAGTCCGTCAATGACGCAGCTCTCTCCAAGGAAGCTTCTAAGACCTTCGTAGTTGAGCTTGAGAAGTCTGATCTTCCAGCAGCTAAGGAAATCCTTGCTAACAAGAGCTTCCTCACCAAGAAGTCCTTCTGGATCTTCGGTGGCGACGGTTGGGCATACGACATCGGCTTCGGTGGCCTTGACCACGTTCTTGCTTCCGGCGAGGACATCAACGTCTTTGTCTTCGACACTGAGGTTTACTCCAACACCGGTGGTCAGTCCTCTAAGGCTTCCCGTCTTGGCCAGGTTGCACAGTTTGCTGCAGCTGGTAAGGACATCAAGCAGAAGAACCTTGCTGAGATTGCTATGACCTACGGTTACGTCTATGTTGCTCAGGTCTCCATGGGCGCAAACCTCCAGCAGACTCTCAAGGCAATTGCTGAGGCAGAGGCTTATCCAGGACCATCCCTCATCATCGGTTACTCCCCATGCGAGATGCACTCCATCAAGGGCGGCATGGCTCACGCACAGGAGGAGATGAAGAAGGCAGTCGAGACCGGCTACTGGAACCTCTATCGCTTCAACCCAGCTGCACCTGCAGGTAAGAAGTTCACGCTTGACTCCAAGGCACCTAAGGGTGGCTACCAGGAGTTCCTGATGAACGAGGCTCGTTACAGCCGACTCACCCGCGAGTTCCCAGAGCACGCAGAGAAGCTCTTCAAGGAGAACGAGGAAGCCGCAATGGCTCGCTACGATCACCTTGTACGCCTCTCCGAGCTCTATGCCGCAGAGAAGAAGGAGCAGCCTGAGGAGTAAGGCAACTTACTTTCACGTAGCTTCAGCCGAGCCAGGATATCCTGGCTCGGCTTTTTTATGCAGCATTTTTGGCGAGAGACCCTCTGTTCTTCAAGCTCTTCTCGCGAGGTGATAAACTAGAGAGACTTTGCTCACGATGGGAGTTACTGTGGCACAAAAAAAGAGCAGACTATTTCCTGTAGCTTTTCTCGCTGCTAAAGCAACACTTGCAGCACTTAAATTGACCAACCATGAGGGCGGAACGCTGCCAGGCTTTATTGCGGAGACTATTGACCCTGCATTTTTGGGAGATATTGCTAAGCCAGAGCAGATTGTCTTTATCACCGGCACAAACGGCAAGACAACCACCAATAACCTGCTTAACGATCTTCTCGCCGATAATGGCTACCAGACTGTTACCAACCGCGTTGGCGGCAATATTTCCAGCGGCTTTGCAAGCTCGTTTGCAAAGAACGCCACGTGGAAGGGTACGTCAAAGACTAAGCTTGCAGTTATGGAGTTTGACGAGCTCTCTGGACCTCGCATTTTCCCGTATCTGCAGCCTGATATTTTGTCTGTTACCAATTTGTTCCGCGATACGTTCTCTCGTAGCGCAACACCAGACTACGTGTTTGACGTTATGGATAAGGGCATTCCTGCTTCAACTCATCTGATCTTGAACGCAGATGACATGATTAGCTGCAGGCTTGCTCCTCAGTGCACTCATCGTACGTATTACTCCATTGCAAGGCTAGCAGAAGACACCGCAGAGCCAGTGGGCATTGTTTCAGATCTTACCGCCTGCCCCAAATGCGGTGGCAAGCTCAAGTGGGATTATGCACACCTGAGGCATCTTGGCCACGCAGCTTGCGAGGAGTGCGGCTATACCAACCCAACTCCTGATTATGAGGTCATTTCGGTAGAGCCAGAGACTGGCAAGTTTGTGGTCAAGGAGCACTGCCATGAGGGTGCACCAACATATAAGTACAAGCTTAACAGCTATTCTATCGTCAACCTCTATAACTTGTTTGTGGCCATCGTAACCGCACGTGAGATGGGTCTTGCGCCTGCGACTATCGCTGCGTCTTTGCAACGCGTTAACATTGCTTCCTCCAGGTATAACGAGATTGACTACAACGGTCGTCGTCTTATTAGCATGGCTTCTAAGGGCGAGAATGACACGGCAACCTCAGTCACCATTGATATCCTTCGCAAACAGCCAGGTGATAAGGCAATTATCATCATGATTGCTGATGCGTACATGGCAAAAGCAAAAGACCAGACAGAGTATATTGGCTGGTACTACCAGACAGACTTTGAGTTCTTACAAGATCCAAGCGTTAAACAGGTCATTATTTATGGCGACACATCGCTTGACCTGCAGCTCAGGCTGAGACTTGCCTGTATTGATCCAGCTAAAACCTTTGTGGCAAGCTCTCCTGAAGAGACCGCTGACCTGGTTGACCTTAACGCTTGCCAGCACGTTTTCTATGCACACGGCCTCTATAACGGTGGTATTGCTGACATCAGCAGAAACCGTATCATTGAGCGCTTGAAACAGATGGAGGCCTCCCATGAGTAATCCTGCAACTAAGATTGAGATTCTTTACCCAGAGTACGGTAACCAGGGTGGAGACAACGGAAATGCTCTCTACCTGGAGGCCTGCCTTCCAAAAGAGAACTTTGTGTACACCTCTCACGCCGCAACGCCTTACTTTGTTGAAAACACGCCATCAGCAATCATCATGGGTGGCATGACAGAAGCCCAGCAAGAGCTTATTATTTCTCGCCTTATGCCTTACAAGGACAGGCTTGCAGAGCTGGCTGATCAGGGCGTTCCTATGCTGTTTGCGGGCAACGCTTCAGAGCTTTTTGGCGAGAAAATCGTTAATCCTGACGGCTCTGAAATTGAGGCTCTGGGCCTCTTCAAGTTTACGACCACTCGCTATATGCCCCAGCGCTTCCACGATGTCCAGGTGGGAGAGTTTGATCCTGGCAACGGTAAAGAACCCTTTACCGTTGTTGGCTTTAAGATGCAGTTTACGCTTACCGAGGGAGATAACTCTAACTGCTACTTCCTTAAAAATAAGGTAGGTTTTGGCATCAATAAAGAAAGCAAGCTGGAAGGTTTCCGTCGCAAGAACGCTATTGCCACCTGGCTTATTGGTCCACTGCTTCCGCTCAATCCTTATCTCACACGCTGGATTTTGGATATGGCAGGCGAGGAAGACACTCCTCTTGCTTTTGAAGAAGAGGCAGTCGCAGCGTATCAAAAGCATGTTCGTGAGATGGTCTATCCAGGAATGCATCTGCATTACTAATTGTATGTCTGCGCTGCTCATTTGCTCATATATGCGTTTCGTCGTATCATGAACTAAATTTTTAGAGTTAACAAGGGGATTGTTTTGCCACAGGTTTCTTCAGCTTATGCAACAAAACAGCGCGCTCAGCGCCTTGCACGTATTGGTATTATTGCTGCCCTTTATGCAGCACTTACGCTTGCAGCTCTTCTTTTCTTGGGCGGTCTTGCTTGGGGTCCTGTGCAATTCCGCATTTCTGAGGCGGTTGTGGTTATTGCACTCTTTACTGCTGATGCAATTCCAGGACTGACGCTTGGCTGTGTTATTGCCAACCTTGCAAATATGGTCATTTCTGGCACAGGAGCTTTGGGATTGTTAGACGTAGTCTTTGGTTCTCTGGCAACTGCTCTTGGTGCATGGTTTACCTGGAAGAACAAGAAGAACGTACCACTTGCGCTTCTGGGGCCAGTGCTTGCAAATGCCGTTATTGTGTCTGCATATCTTCCCATTTTGCTTCAAGGATTGGGATTCTACACAATTCCATTTACCACCATTGAACTTGATGGATCGTATCCTCTTATGTTCTTGTTTGGTTTTATCACCATAGGACTCGGAGAGGCTGTTGTTCTCTACGTACTCGGAGCTCCTTTGGCTCGTGCGCTTAAGCATTCGCCTTTGCCGCAGCAGCTTGCTTCTGAGGATTCTGCTGCAGAATCAGTCGAGAACTAGACAACCATGCAAAGACTTGCTCAGTACATACATAGATCAACCAGGATAGTCCTGATTATTCTTGCCTGTGTATTGCTGGGCTTGCTTTCTTGGAGCGTTATGGCAGACAACCTGTTTGCCGCTCTTGTTGCAGGCGGAGGACTTGCCACTGTCATTGTTCTTGGTGGCACTACCCAGCCTGGTAATGAGCACGCCAGGTCTCAAGCAACAGAGCGAACACTTGAGGTTGCCTCTAAGACGCTCAAGACCTTACGCGGAGGCTTGTCGCAAGAAACAGCGCCAACTATCTGCACGCTATTGCTTCCAGAAACTTCTGCAGCCGCTATTTCCATCACGGATACAGAGTACGTGCTGGGCTTTGAGGGAGACATTGCAACTTCGCATATGCCTGGTTCAAAAGTGGTTGGCCCTGCAACTGAGGTTCTGGAAAGCGGCCGCATGGAGACGTTTGTCTCGGTAGATAGTCGTCAGCAGGTACTACAAAGGCGCGGAGGCTTTGGCAATGGCGGCAGCTCCTTTGGCATCATTGTTCCGTTGATTGTTCAGGACCGCACAGTTGGTACTATCAAGCTCTACTATCGTCGTGGCATTGAAATTGATCGTACGCAGTTGGCAATTGCTGAGGGACTGGGCGAGCTTCTCTCCACGCAGCTTTCCTCATATGAGCTTGATCGCCAAGCAGAGTTAACCGCTCGAGCTGAGGTCAAAGCCTTGCAGGCACAGATTAATCCACATTTCTTGTTCAACACGCTCAATACCATTGCATCTCTTACGCGTACAAACCCCAATAAGGCGCGAGATCTGCTTCGCGAGTTCTCTGTGTTTTATCGCCGTACGCTTGAGAGCTCTCAAGGTGCGCTCATTCCGCTTTCTCAGGAATTGACACAAACGCGCAGGTATTTGACAATTGAGAAGGCGCGTTTTGGAGAAGAGCGTATTCAAGAGTCTGAGCATGTCGATGAGGGATGCGAAGATATTCAGGTACCGTCTTTTTTGATTCAGCCTATTGTCGAGAATGCCGTGAGGCACGCTATGAAAGATGAAGGCGCCCTCCATATTGACATCCACGTCACACGCGATGATGATGATATTCTTATATCTGTTGCTGATGATGGTCTTGGAATGGATGAAGAGACTGTTTCTCGCTTGCTTAATGGTCAAGGTCCTACCCCGCAGGATTCTTCGGGGAGAAATAGGGGCACGGGTATTGCCATTAAGAACGTAGCTGAGCGAGTTGAGCGCTTCTACGCCGTTGGCTCTGGCATGGAAATCATGTCTAAACCAGGGCAGGGTACGTGCGTGACACTCAAGCTTGCAGGTGCGGCACTGCAGGCAACAGCATAGTAGTATCGGTTTTTTGCTTAACGCTGCGTTAGGCCGTTGGGAGATGAATGACATGCGTGCCATGATTGTTGATGACGAGGCTCCAGCCCGTTCTGAGCTCAAGTTCTTGCTTGAGGAGACCGGCCGTCTCGAGGAAATCTTTGAGGCCACAAGTGCAAGGGATGCTGTCGAGAAACTCATGGAGTCTCGCGTTGAGGTCATGTTCCTCGATATCTCCATGCCTAAGACAAATGGAATGCAGCTTGCAGAGGCCCTTCACAAGCTGAAGAATCCTCCTCAGATTGTGTTTGTCACCGCATACAGCGAGTACGCACTGGATGCGTTTGGTGTTAATGCTGTTGACTACTTGATGAAGCCCGTTGAGACTGAGCGTCTTGAGCAGGCTCTTGATAAGGTTGAAGAGCGTCTGCGTCCCCAGTCTCCTTTGGCAACTATTGAGCGTATTCCTGTTATTAAGAGCGGAAGCAAAGTTCTTGTTCCTATTGATCAGATTCGCTTTATTGAGGCAAAGGATGATTATTCCTGCATCTACACAGAGGATGATCGCTTCTTGTCTACCATTTCCTTGCAGAGACTTGAAGAGCGTCTTGCTCCACATGGATTCTTCCGTATCCATCGTAGCTTTATCGTGAATCTTGAGTATGTTGACGATGTTGAGGTTATCTCTGCTGGTATCCTACAGTTGACTATTCAGGGATTTGAGGAGCGTCACATTTCGGTTTCCCGCCGTCGTGTGGTTGCACTCAAGCGAGCACTGGGACTGTAGAAGCTCAAAGGGCTTCTCGCCAGAGGCTTAAAAGCACGTGTAGGAGTTTGGTATGGCACTGGTAAGGTTTGATGTAATCTCAGATACGCATGGGTATTTGTCATCTGAATTGCTTGAAGCTCTACAAGGCGCCAACTACATTGTGCACGCAGGTGACATTACCTCAAACGCTGATTATCAGACGCTGCAAAAAATTGCTCCAGTCAAGCTTTGCCTGGGCAATAATGACTTCTGCTACAACTATGGACCTATGGTAAAGAAGAAAATTATGTTCTTCTCTGCGGGTCTTAAATGGGAAGTCTGTCATTATCGCGAGAGACTTGACCTAACTAAGTGCAACATTGCTGTTTGTGGACATACGCACAGGCCATTTGTCCTGCGTGACGAGTGGACAAATACCCTGGTGATGAATCCAGGAAGCTCCACGTATCCACGCGGTCGCGAGGGCGCAACTATGGGTCGCATTATTGTTAATGATGAAACTGCACAAGTAGTGAGCGCAGAAATTATTAGTCTGTCTTCTCTTGAGGTACTTTCTTTTTGTAAATAAGAGAAGGAACCATCAGTTTGGTAAACAGTACCAGCCATACAAGGGCAAGCGAGAAACCACCAATAACGTCGGTAGCATAGTGAACACCCAGGTAAATTCTACTGATACCAATCATTACGATAACACCCGAGAATAAAGCACACCACAGCCAACGCTGTAGCTTATCTTTTTCATAGTGCCACACTAGCCAAATAAGTAGGCCGTAGAAAGCCATCGAGAACATCGAGTGACCAGAGGGGAAGCTGTAGCCAGTTTCAACTACCAGCCTAAAGCCGTCTGGTCGAGGACGCTGAACAATGGCCTTAAAGATAAGGTTAACGGCAACAACGCCAATTAAATTAATTGAGGCAAGTCTGCCAACACTTGGTCCTGGTGCAAAAGCAGCAACCACAATGAGCATGACAATAACAGTGACAGGACTGGCTAGACCAGAGAACCCTTCCATAACTTCGGTGAGAAGGGGGGTTCTGAGGTGAACTACAAACAACCTATAGGCAAAATAATCAATGCCAATGACATCGCCCTCAGAGACGTCAATGAGTAGAAAAATAAAGATTGCGGAAGAGACAAGCAGAATGATGGTAGAAAGGCTTGAGCGCAAGTGCTGCAGAAAAAGGCGCTTGCGAACCCCTGTTGAAAGTCCTGTCTTTTGAGCGTCAAGGCTTTTATCGGCCATAAATTCTCCTTGTAACAAAAAGGCGGCACGCCGATGGACGTACCGCCGCTTAGTTCAATGATAAGCCAGTGCACGCGCGTGGCATACAAGAACTTACAGGTTGGCGTTAAGCTCAGAAACGAGGTCAGCCTTAGGAAGGTTGCCAACCATAGTGTGAACTGGCTCACCATTCTTGAAGAGAATGAGGGTTGGGATGGAGACGATGCGGAAACGAGTTGCAAGATCTGCCTCGTCATCAACGTTTACCTTGTAAACGTCAAGCTTATCTGCCATCTCATTGCCAACTTCCTCGACAACTGGACCAAGAGCACGGCAAGGACCGCACCAAGATGCCCAGAAATCAACAAGAACAGGCTTGTCTGCGTTAGCAAGAACAGAATCGAACTCTGCAGTAGTAAGCTGCTGTGCCATAGTGAACCTCCAGTTACATACGGCTTTTAAGCCAATTTATTTCAAGCACTAGCAAACTTATCCCCAAATTAGAGAAGTGTATACACATAACTTTGTAGACTTGCTCAAATTGTGAATTACGTGCATAGTTGGCATATAAGAAAGAGGTGCGCATGCCAAGCGAAAGATCTATGCGAAAAGAAGCCTACATGGCAAAAACAACGCATGAGTTTGGAGATTTTGCTGCTCAGGGGGTGTGTATGGCAGGCAATGCTTTTGCATCGGTTTTGTTAGTAAAAGGGCAGGAAGACTTTGAAGAGGCAGAACTCTCTGCACTTAAAGCTTCTTTAGAGCATTTAGGCTATGCGCCTGAGGCATGGGCCACCTTGCTTACCACCACAAAAACAGGAGATCCTATAAATCCCCAGCTTGTCAGACAGGCGATAAGTGCTTTTAGCCCAGACACAGTGCTCATGGTAAATGACGCAGCAGTTACATCAGTGCGTGAAGCATACGCAGAAGAGCTTGAACAGCTTAAAACTGATGCCGAGAAGACCTTCTCGCCCCGTGTTCTTGTTCGTGTGTGTGGAATGCGCATGGTAAATCTTGATAACTTTGCCGGAGCACTCGAGGACCCTCGTCAGAAGCAGTTACGCTGGGCGGCTATTAAACAAGTCCCACCTTTGGGAGAACCTTATTAGTAACGATTTGTCGTATTTTTTACGAAAAACGACATTGTGGCGTTTCATGAGCGTTGAGCAGATTATCCTTAAGATAGTCAAAAGAAGGAGACTGGTATGGCATCACCTACAGCACCACATATTTTGCCTACTGACGCAACACAGACTAAGGCTTGGCGCGCCCTTGCAGAGCATTACGCCAGCTTAAAAGATACAAAAGCTACGCTGAAGAACTGGTTTGCAGAAGACCCTCAGCGTGTCCAGAATCTTACGTTTGAGCTAGATCAGTTCCATATTGATCTTTCTAAAAACCTTGCCACGCAAGAGACACTTAATCTTCTGTGTGACCTTGCTAAAGAGGTTAAGCTTGAAGAGCGTAGAGACGCTATGTATGCCGGCATGCACATCAATACTACTGAAGACCGAGCAGTTCTTCATACAGCACTTCGTCGTCCCGCATCTGAGGCTGGCACGCTTATTGTTGATGGTCAAGACGTTGTCGCTGACGTTCATCAGACGCTGAACAAGATGTATGCCTTCTGCGATCGAGTTCGCTCGGGAGAGTGGAAGGGCGTTTCTGGCAAGCCTATCAAGACGGTTGTAAGCATTGGTATTGGCGGCTCTGACCTTGGTCCTGTTATGGTCTACGAGGCCCTAAAGCCTTTTGCAGACGCTGGTATTACTGCTCGCTTTGTCTCCAACATTGACCCTGTTGACCTTGGCGAGAAAACCGAGGATCTTGATCCAGAAACAACACTCTTCGTTATTGTTTCCAAGACCTTTACTACGCTTGAGACTCTTACCAATGCCCGTTGTGCTCGCACATGGCTTTTGGAAAAGCTTGCTGAGCAGGGCGTTATTGATGGCTCTGATTCTCAGAATGCAGAGGCTATTCGCAAGCATTTTGTTGCTGTCTCCACTGCACTTGATCTGGTAGAAGACTTTGGCATTGACCCAGAGAATGCCTTTGGTTTCTGGAACTGGGTTGGCGGCCGTTATTCGGTTGATTCTGCAGTTGGTCTTGTGCTGGCTATCGTTTTTGGTCCACAGCGCTTTGCAGAATTCCTCAGTGGCTTTAATACAGTTGATGAATACTTCAAGAACACTCCATTGAGGCAAAATGTTGTTGCTCTCATGGGTCTCTTAAACGTTTGGTACGTTAATTTCTTTGGCGCAGCATCTCACGCCGTTCTTCCATATAGTCAGTACCTGCATAGATTCCCTGCATATCTCCAGCAGCTCACCATGGAATCCAACGGTAAGTCTACTCGTTGGGATGGTACGGCGGTTACTTCAAAGACAGGCGAAATCTTCTGGGGAGAGGCTGGAACTAATGGTCAACATGCGTTCTACCAGCTTATCCATCAGGGAACCCAGATTATTCCTGCTGACTTTATTGCGTTTGTAAATACTGCCTTTGCCACCAAAGATGCAGACCTAGACGTCCATGAACTCTTCCTCTCCAATTTCTTTGCGCAGACTAAAGCGCTTGCTTTTGGTAAGACTGCTGATGAGGTCCGTGCTGAGGGAACACCAGAGTGGATGGTTTCTGCACGCGTCTTTGAAGGAAATAGGCCAACTACTTCTATCTTTGGTAAAGAGCTTAATCCTCGTGCTATTGGTACGCTTATTGCACTCTACGAGCACATTACCTTTGTTGAAGGTGTTGTGTGGGGCATTGATTCCTTTGATCAGTGGGGCGTAGAGCTTGGTAAACAGCTTGCAAAGCAGATTTTCCCTGCAATTCATAACGACGAAGAACTAGCAAAACAAGACGCTTCCACTCAGTCTCTTGTTGATTTCTATCGCAGAAACAGAACATAACACGTTACATAACATAAAATTATTTTTTTATTTCATGTTAAGAAGGTCATCTTGTATGGCCTTCTTTCTTACTTTTAGAAATGTATTTCGAGGAGTGCTGAGCGGACATTTCTTTATCTAATATATGCAATATTGCTACTTTTATGTTCATATATGCAAAAAATTTCTGCATATTTATTTATGCTGTTAGAACGCCTGTTCATCTAAAAGAAACTGAATCAATTGAATTATTTAAATAAAATTTAAAAAAAATAATACATCAAGAATATTAAAAATTTGCGAATGCCAATAGCGCATGTATACCTTTGTGTTATAACGGCTAGGCAAGTGACACTTGGCTTGGAATGTAAGTTTTGATGCATAGCAATTTACATAACAGGCTGGAAATTTTGTATTGGCGTAGTACGGCTGTTAATACAGGCGAAGTACAGCCACAGTGGTGATGTCTGGAATGGAGCAGTAATGAAGTACCTTTTGCTCGTAAGTCATGGAACGTTTGCACCAGGTCTGCATAGCGTAATGGACATGCTGATGGGACCCAGAGAAAACATCTTGAGCTACAGCATGGAAGATGGCGTGGGAGCAGCTGAATATAGAGAGAATTTGTCAAAAATTCTTGAGCCACTTACTGCTGACGACGAGGTTGTTGTTCTTGGTGACATTATCGGTGGTTCTCCACTTACTAATGCACTTGATCTTCTCGCCAAAAAAGGCCTGCTTTCCCATACCGTGGCTTTTAGTGGTGCCAATCTTCCCATGGTAATTGGTGCTTTGATGGCTATCGATGATGGCCTAAGTGGTGAGGCTCTTGTGTCATCAATCCTGAACGAAGGAAAAAATGGCGTTAATCAGATCGTCTTAGCTCTTGAAGACGATGACGAGGAAGACCTTTAGTAATTACTGCAAGTACGCGTAGCTGCTTGCGTAAGAAATATGTTAGGAGAAAACATGATTTCATTTGTTCGTGTTGATGACCGCATGATTCATGGTCAGACAGTCACTCGTTGGGCCCTTGAGGTTCCTTGTGACGGAATCATTGCAGTTAATGATGCGGCTGCATCAAATCCTGTCCTTAAGTCTGCTTACAAGTCAGCAGCACCTGACAAGAAAGTATTTGTTTGGACATTTGATCACTTCAAAGAGAGCGCTCAGAAGGTTCTAGACAGCGATTCTCGTTATTTTCTTATTACTAAAAACCCAGTTGACATGAAGAAAATTCTTGTTGACTTTGGTTTTAAGCCAGGAATTAACACGGTCATTATCGGTCCTGGTAATGACCGTCCTGGTGCGGTAAAGCTGGGCAACAACCAGTCCTTTACTCAAGAAGAGGGACAGGCATTTGAGGATATAACCAAAGCTGGTTATACCGTTCAATTTGCTCTTCTTAAAGAAAAGGCAATTGGTGAGTGGCCTAAATTCCGCGAGAAGTTTGACGTAAAGTAGTATTCGGAAGGCGATTTTTATGGCAATTAATGCGTTTCAAGCTGCCCTTTTGGGTTTGTTTGCATGCCTTGCGTCACTACCTGGCATGGCTGGTACTACCGTAGGTAACTATACCCTCGGTCGTCCACTTGTTGCAGGTCTTGTCGTTGGTGTCATTCTTGGCGACGTCCAGACTGGCATTATTGTTGGTGCAGCAATCCAGTTGGTCTACATTGCACTCGTAACACCTGGCGGAACTGTTTCCGCTGACGTTCGTGCAGTTTCCTACATTGGTATTCCTCTAGCAATTCTTGCAATCAAGGCTTATGGTCTTGATCCAAGCTCTGTTGAGGCTGCATCTCAGGCAGCTGCTATTGGCGCAGCTGTTGGTACTCTTGGTACCGTCTTGTTCTACGGCACCGCTACCATGAACCTTGTATGGCAGGGTATTGGTTGGCGCGCAATGGAGAGCAAAGAGTGGGGTCGTATTAAGAAGACCATTCCAATGGTTGACTTTGTATTCCCTTGGGTTTCTCACATTATTTTTTCGTTCATTCCAACATTCTTCATTTGCATGGCTGGCGAGAGCATGGTTGGCATCATGAAGGAATACCTCCCTATGAACGGTATCCCAATGATGACCCTTTTCACCGTTGGTACCCTTCTTCCTACCGTTGGTGTTGCAATTTTGTGCAAGCAGGTTATTACCAAGCCTCTTGATTGGGTAACTTTTGCCTTTGGCTTTATCCTTGCTGGCGCACTTGGCCTGAACCTCATTGTCTCTGCAGTCGTAGCAGTCTTCTTTGCTGTTCTTAACTATCAGCTTCAGCAGGCAAAGAATGTTCGTTTGGCTGCTGCAGCATCAGGCAATGTAAGCGCAGACGATGAAGAAGAGGAGGATATTTAATCATGGCTGAAAAGAAAACCATTTCTCAGAAAGCACGCAATAAGTCTTTCTTGAGCTGGATTTACGGCAATCTTACCTGCTTCTCTCAGGAGCACATGCAGACATTTGGTTACCTTGCATCCATGCTTCCAATCGTTGACGAGCTTTACGATACTGATGACCAAAAGGTTGAGGCACTTTCTACCTATACAACCTTCTTTAATACCGAGCCACAGATTGGTTCTATGGTTGTTGGCTTGACCGCTTCTCTTGAAGAGGCTCGTGCAAACGGCGAGGCAATCGACGACGAGACCATCAATGGTCTTCGCGCTGGTCTTATGGGCCCTCTTGCTGGTCTTGGTGACTCCATTATTGTTGGTACTTTTATTCCAATTCTTCTTGGAATTGCACTTGGCCTTTCTAAGGGCGGCTCCGTTCTTGGCCCACTGTTCTATGTTGTGGTCTGGAACCTCATTATGTACTTCGGCATGAAGTTTGCTTACGACCAGGGCTATAGCCTGGGCTCTTCTGCTGTTGAGGCACTTGTTGGTCCTGAGTCCGAGGCTCTCCGTAGCTCCATTGTTATGATTGGTACTATGGTCATTGGCTCTGTTGCTGCTACATGGATTAACGTCACAACTTCTCTGAATATTGCTGGTGTTGACATTCAGACAACACTTAATGGCATCTTCCCTAAGGTATTGAACCTTCTGTTTGTATACCTTTGCTGGTGGTTGATGACTAAGAAGAAGCTCAGCCCAACAGTTGTTATGCTTATTCTTGTTGTTGTAGCACTTGTTGGCGTTGTTATTGGCGTCTTCAACCCAGGTCTGTCTTACTAATTTTTTTGCGCAAAATCCTGTCTGGCGCAGAAAAGACAAACGTAATAAAGTGGCATCGTCATACGGCGATGCCACTTTTGATTGAGAGTTTTTATGGGCAAGAAAAACTATGTAGGAGCAGCTTCTCATTCACACGAGGATAACCCTTTGGTTGTCGAGGCTCGTATGCAGACAAAAGCTCTTGGAACACTAAGCGTTTATAGAAGAGCCGCTTATTCTGGCATCGCAATTGGAGCATGGCTTATATATCTCAGCGTGTACGGAAGTCTTTCTACAAGTTCTATGGCAACGGCTGTGCTTGTGGGCGGCATTGTTCTTCTCGTCATATCTGTTCCTATAGCTGGAATTTTGCATGTAGGTATCTCAAGAGGAAAAAAGAACGTCGAGAAGATCATCAAAGCAATTGAAAAAAATTCGTCAAAAAATGCGTAGAAGCGATACGATCTGTGCAAAGATTTCTCTAATAGGGTAGAGTATCTACAGCGCATTGAGCGGGTGCGGATGACGTGACACCTCGAACCTGGTCAGGGTCGGGAGACAGCAGCCATAAGGGGTCACTCGCGGGCATCCGTTCCCACTCAATGCGCTTTTCTTAGGCATATCGTGTGTTTGCCGCGACATTTGTCACGACGATTGGACTTCGATGGGTTTTGTAAACTACATCATTGAGCTGCTTAGAGATCCTCGTGCATTTATTGCTTCAATGATTGCCACTGGCCCTCTTGCTGCGTACGGTTTTGTTTTTCTGATTGTTTTTATTGAGACCGGCGTAGTCTTTTTCCCATTTTTACCAGGTGATTCTCTGCTTTTTGCAGCAGGATTTTTTGCCCATAACGGTGGCTTTAATATTGTTTTGCTGCTTGTTATTACGTGGGCTGCCGCAATTCTTGGCGACCAGATGAACTTTATGATTGGCCACTTTTTTGGTCAAAAAATTATTGCTTCTGGAAAAGTCAAGGCACTTACCCCAGAGCATCTTGAGAAGACCCAGAAGTTCCTGGATAAGCACGGTCATCTTGCAATTTTCTTAGGCCGCTTCTTCCCCTTTATCCGCACGTTCGTGCCTTTTATTGCGGGTATGGGCGGTATGCACTGGCGCAACTTTGGCATCTATAACATCTTGGGCGGCCTAACCTGGTCCACGATGTTTGTACTTCTCGGCTATTTCTTTGGCGGCATTCCTGTAGTTCAGGAGCATTTTGAGCTGCTGATTGTGGGTATTGTTGCCGTTTCAATTATTCCAACAGTTGTTGGCCTTATTCGCGGCCGTATGAGCAAGGGCGAGAAGAACAACGAAGAAGCCACAGATACAAACGAAGACGAGGCTTAGTAACAAGCTTTCGCCTTTCTTGCAATTTGATGATAGAAATCCCGTCAGGAACGACTTGGCCTAACGGGATTATTTTTACTCTTTGGAGAGCTGATACGTATCAGTAAAGGTAACTGTCTGACCATTTTCTGTGTAAGTGGAAACAAGCTGAGCCACAACGCTTCTGTTGGCAATATCAAACGTAACCTTCAATTGTGGCTTCTGAGGTGTGGCGAGAGTCGCATTTGAAGCAGAATGAGCATCCAGGTTTGCATTGGTTACATCGACCGTTCCAGAAACTTGGATTTGATCTCCGATAGTTCCTGAAGTTGCAAGGGAGACAGAAGCATTTTTGAACTCAGTATCACCGGGATACCAACGATACGAGGTGTTGAGTGCTCCATGGTTGTGCACAACACCCCCTGCGGTTGCCGTAAGCACGAGCTGATCACGAGAAAAACCTGCAGCCGATACGGTCAACGTTAAAGGATTGGTTCGACCGGCATAGCAAGGGCTTCCGCTGCTTGCTTCGCAGCTGACAAAGGTACCCTTCCACGTTCCTACGAGCCCGCTGTAGTCGTACTTAAGTCCTGCCGAGGGGTTGGCTGTGTCCAATGCCCAGGTACCCGTAGAAGCATCAAAGGTAAATGAGGCGGTAATTTCGCAGGTGAGCGAACCAAAGAAGGTTGGTGAAACACCCGACATTCTTACCCAGCAGGTTTGCTGTTCACGGTCAAAGCCCGCATCAAGAACGGTGAAGGTTGCATCAGAGAACTGCGAGCCATAAGAAATAGCTTCGTTTGGATTTTTCTCATCAAGTTTTGCTAGCACATCGCCAATAGCGTCAAGGACTTTTGTGGTGGAAACGCCCGAAGTTGCCTGGTAGGTAACAGATTGTGATTCTTCGTCACCAATGGCGTTCCAGCCTTGGGTATTTGCGTATCCAAGTTTGGTCATCTTTGTAGCAGCAATTGCATTACCTGTATAGGTAAGGCGTACTACAGAGTTGGCGTAGCCCGTCGCACCAAACTGCGCGGCATCACTTGAGATTGCCGTGGTACTTCTTGTGCGAGAAACAACTTCAATGCCCGTAAGGAGTAAGGACTCATCAGCATCATATTCACCAGGAGTCCAGGCTGGTGCCTCAACGCGTGTGCGCGCATCAGCAATAACAGTATCAGTTGAAGGAACGTTGCTCACGCGAATAAAGAACACGATAACTGCAGATAAAAGAGCAAGACTTAAAAGCGCAAGAATGCCAGAAAGCAGGCTGTAGCGGCGTACAAACCTAAACAGTGCACGACGCCTGCTGCGAAGATAGCTTGAGAACGTATCAGCAACATCTTTTATAGATGTTGCGTCATCGTCAGAAGTTGCATCACCTGCGCTATCAGAGCTTTTAGCAGGAGATTCCGTAGCTTCAGCCTCTGCATGTTCGTGAGCGTTCTCTTCAAGCTCTTTGAGGCGAGCTTCTACAGCAGAAAGGTCCTGCGTCAGAGCTGCATCGTTTACGATTTTCTCCAGGTCAGTTGTGCTATCTGCGTCGTTTTCAGGAGAGCTCTCATCCGAAGCAGAGTGAGTCTCATCCTCTTCACCATCTTCGTCTAGACCAGGAAAGATAGGGCTGACAACTTCCATGATATAGTCTTCATCAGCAGCGGCCATATCGGCAGCAATAGGGTCGGTGACCTCTTCAAGCTCATCGGTCTTCTCGCCAGCAGTGTCAACTGCCTCAGCAGCCTGGACATCAAGGGTCTTCTGATCAGAAGAGGTGTCCTCTGCAGCAGGCTTGTTATCTGGTTGTGAAGTTTTGTTCTTAGAAGTCATAGCGCCTCATTACCGTATGAACCTGCTGTAATTTTCTCACAATTATGTAACTTGTGTACCCTCATCCTGTGCAGATAGGGAGGTATCGGTTTAAAAACCGCCTAGTGGTGGTACACTTCTTTAGTTGAATTCTCACCTCGCAAGCAGCTTGCGCGCAATTTTTGCCAGTTGGCAGGGCGCCGGGCACGCACGAGGCATGTATCTTAGGAGCAAGAATGCGTGACAAGCTAGAAAAAATCGTCGAGGCCTATGCTGAGCTTGAGCAAAAGCTTGCAGACCCAGCTGTTGTCTCTGATCCAAAAGAGTATGCTCGCGTGGCAAAAGAGCACTCTAATCAGGCGGATTTGGTTGCTCACGCCAACAAATACATCACTGCCCTTGATGACATCGAGGCTGCAAAAGAGCTTCTCAACGCCACTTCTGATCCGGAAGAAAAAGAGATGCTGCAGGAAGATATTGCTGCTAATGAAGAGATGCTCCCTCAGCTTGAGGATGAGATCAAGGTCATGCTGATTCCAGGCGATCCAAATGACGAGAAGGACACTATCGTCGAGATTCGCGCTGGTGTTGGCGGCGATGAGGCGGCAATCTTTGCAGGCGACCTCTTCAAAATGTATGAGCGCTTTGCTGAGGCTCGTGGTTGGAAGACAGAGATCCTGTCCAGCTCTCCATCTGAGGCAGGCGGCTTCAAGACTATTGAGTTCAAGGTCACAGGCGATAAGGTCTATTCAGTTATGAAGTATGAATCCGGTGTTCACCGTGTTCAGCGCGTTCCTAAGACTGAGTCTCAGGGCCGCATTCAGACTTCTACCGCAACTGTTGCAGTTCTCCCAGAGGCTGACGAGATTGATATTCAGATCAACCAGGAAGACCTGCGCATTGATACCTACTGTGCATCTGGCCCTGGTGGTCAGTGCGTTAACACCACGTATTCTGCAGTGCGTATTACTCACCTGCCAACAAATACCGTTGTTCAGTCTCAGGATCAGCGTTCTCAGATTCAGAACCGCGAGGTTTGTATGCAGATGCTTCGTGCTCGCCTCTATGAGATGGAGCTGGAGCGTCAACAGGCTGAGCAGGGCGCAGAGCGTCTTTCCCAGATTGGTCATGGTGCACGTTCCGAGAAGATCCGTACCTACAACCAACCACAGGACCGTGTAACCGACCACCGCGTTGGCTTCAACGGCACCTACAATGGCGTTCTTCTGGGCGATACGCTGCCATCCGTTATTGAGGCTCTTGCTGCAGCAGAGCGTGCCGAGAAACTCGCTCAGGCTGTCTAAGGTGCAAACTTCATGACAGATGAAGTTTGGACAATCCAAAAAATTTTGACGTGGACTACTCAGCACCTAGAAAAGAAAGGTGATGAGCATCCACGTCTTTCTGCAGAATGGCTTTTGTCTGCCGTGACAGGCCTTTCTCGCGTTCAGCTCTACACCAACTTTGACAAGCCGCTTTCTGCGGATGAGCGCACTCGCATGCGCGAGGCAATTAAGCGCCGTGCAGAGGGCGAACCGCTTCAGTACGTAACGGGCGAGATGCCCTTTAGGCACCTGGTGCTTACCTGCGAACCAGGCGTGCTTATCCCACGACCAGAGACAGAGGTGCTGGTAGACGTTGCGCTAGCAGGCGTTGACGCGGTAACTCAAAGCGCTGACGGGGAAGTGCGTGTGCTTGAGGTTGGCGTAGGAACGGGCTGCATATCGCTCTCTATTGCTACTGAGCGTCCACAGACACGCGTCTACGCTACGGATCTTTCTCCTAAGGCGATTGCGCTGGCAACTCGCAACAGAGATGCCCTGGACCTCCAGGAGCGCGTGGAGCTCATTGAGTGCGACCTGGTAGAAGGCATTCCTGCGGAGCTCGCACAGTCCTTCTCGGTGTTGGTGTCTAATCCGCCCTATATCCCCACACGCGTGCTTGAGCAGGAGGTACCTGCAGAGGTCAAGGGCTTTGAGCCTGAGCTAGCGCTTGACGGAGGAGAGGACGGTCTGGACGTCTATAGGCGATTGCTCGAGGCTGCTCCACATATGCTCCTACCTGGTGGTATGTTCTGCGTTGAGCTCTATGAGGGGCACCTGGACAAGGCGGCGCACCTTGCCGAGGAGCAGGGTGTGTGGGAGTCCGTTGAGGTCAAAGAGGATCTGACGCACAGGCCGCGCATTCTTGTGGCACGTTTAGCAAAGTAGCACTTCAGCCGCCTGGCGAGAAAATCTGTGTAACACACAACACCGCGCAGCACATAACACCGCGCAGCACACAACACCGCGCAGCACACAACAATGAGTCGAGGGTTTTATGGGTGAATACATCAAAGTTGATCAGATGAATCCGGATACATCTGTAGTTTCTTTAGCAGTTGAGGTGGCGCGTCGTGGCGGCGTGCTTATCATGCCTACCGATTCTGTCTATGGAATTGGCGCAGCCGCGACTCTTCAAAATCCTGGTCATAAGCGTATTTTTGAGATTAAACAGCGTCCTTCAACGCAGACACTTCCATGGCTTGTGGGCAGTAAATCCGACCTGCAGAAGTACGCTCACATTACGCACAGCTGGGCAAATAAGCTGGTAGAAGCATATTGGCCAGGAGCTCTTACGCTGGTGGTTACCGCATCAGAGAACGTTCCTGATGAGTACGTCTTGCCAGATAACAGAACCATTGCGCTCCGTATGCCTAATTCACCTCTAGTATGTCAGATTGTACAGCAGCTTGGATGCCCTTTGGCTACTACCAGCGCCAACACGCACGGGGCTCCTTCTGCAGTTGATGGATGTGGCCTTGAAGCAGGCCTTATTGAGCAGGCAGACTTGACGCTTGATGGAGGTCCGGCGCCCCTTGCTATTGCGTCGACTATTGTCGACTGCACGGGTGACGAACCGCGCATTTTACGCGAAGGCGCCATCACAACCGAGGATATTCTCGCCACTGCGGGATTTGCAAAATAGATAAAAAATCCTATCCCTTTTATGTGTTTTGGCTGCAGCTTTTGCCTGCATGCGGTACTCTCTATAGGAGTGAATTTTCTGAGGAGGATACGTATGCGTATTGCAGTTGGTTCCGATCACGCTGGCTTTATCCAGAAAGATCCTATCATTGAGCACATTAAGTCGCTTGGTCATGAGGTTTTGGATTTTGGTCCTGCAAACGACGACCGTGTTGATTACCCTGATTTTGCAGATAAGGTTGCTCGCGCAGTCGCAGCAGGCAAAGCAGATCGCGGCGTTCTGATTTGTGGAACTGGTATTGGTATTGCTATGACTGCTGATAAAGTCCCTGGTATTCGCGCTACTCCTGTTCAGACCGTTCAGTTCGCAGCGCTTGCTCGCGAGCACAACAACGCAAACGTCATTGGCCTATCTGGTCGTTTCACTGATCTTGCTGTTAACGAGGCTATTGTGGATACCTTCCTAAGCACCGAGTTTGCGGGCGGCCGTCATACGGGACGTGTCGAGAAGATCATGCGGGAAGATGATCCTAACTTTAAGGGTGTTGATGCTGAGTAAGTAAGCGGCACATAAACAGTGCTGCATAAGTAATACATACGCAAACCTGCAGGGAATGTAGAGGCTAGGTTAAAGTTGCTCGCATTCAAATAAAACGCAGGTCAAGCTCTTGGAGGGAGCATTATGGCAGATTATGATGAGTCCAGACTTACGGTTGTTGACCACCCACTAGTTCAGCACAAGCTTCACATTCTTCGCGACAAGACAACCACCACCAAGCAGTTCCGTGAGCTTGTCAACGAGCTTGCAATTCTTGAGAGCTACGAGGCAATGCGTGACTTCCCACTTGAGGACGTCGAGGTAGAGACTCCTCTTGAGACCATGACTGCTAAGCGCATTGCTGGTAAGAAGGTTGCTATTATTCCAATTCTCCGTGCTGGCCTTGGTATGGTTGACGGCATTCTTGAGCTGGTTCCATCTGCTCGCGTCGGTCATGTTGGTATGTACCGCGATCCAGAGACCCACCTTCCTCACCAGTATTACTGCAAGTTCCCTGCAGACATCGAGAACCGCACCTGCCTGGTTGTTGATCCAATGCTGGCAACCGGCGGCTCTCTAACTGCTGCTATTCAGTTCCTGCGTGAAGCAGGCGTCAAGGACATTCGTTGCCTGACTATTGTTTCTTGCCCTGAGGGCGTCAAGGCAACTCTGGACTTTGACCCAGAGGTACGCCTCTACACCTGCACTGTTGATCGTCAGCTGAGCCCAAATGCTTACATTCTTCCAGGCCTTGGCGACGCAGGTGACCGCATTTACGGTACCAAGTAAGGAGCTCATCGCCCTTCTCGCAATTTAATATAGTTGCGAATACGTAGGTATATAATCCAGTGTTCACATACAGTGCGCACTGGATTATTTTTTCTCTTCAAAATGCTGTTTTACACGACTGAGTAGCTGCTTGCATATATCAAAAACTTTGCGAATACCAGGGAATATTGATACAATTATTTTTATCTGGACATAACTATATCTATCAAGAAAAAAACAACATAACAGCAGTTTATTAGTGTTATAGTTGAATGAAACAATAACGGCAGCTAACACGAAATGTGTCAGTAATGTGAGAGTTTGAGCATAAGTCAATTATTTGATTTTGTAATCGTGACTATGCATTCATTTAGTGCTAGTATCGCCGTTCGTCGCAAATATGCACGCCGAGTGGTAGATAATACACTCCAAGTGGCATATTCTTGGCATCTTACGTTGCGTTTCAAGTATGCTGAGCAGTGACGGGCAATCTGAAATGGTTGCAGATTGTATGGGGAGGTTGAGACAGAGTGGATGTTCTTGCGCAGTTGCCAGCAGAGATGGCCGAGCTGCTCGAAAGTTTTTTGCCACACGCATTGGTTGGTAACACCACCTTTGGTTTCACGAACTACATTTTCTATTTCTTAATCGCTGCTGTGATTTTCCTGATTGTCTGCTTTAGGTTTAAGAAGAAGCAGGCAGAGAGCATTGTTCCTCAGGGACGCTTTGTTAATGGCGTTGAGTATTTGATTGAGTACATCAGAGATGACGTCTGCAAAGCTGCTCTTGGAGAAACGTGGCGCACACACTTCCCCTTCTTGATCACCATCTTTATGTTCATCTTAATCAATGACCTCATTGGTCTTATCCCTGGAGCACACCCAGGTACTGGCACCATTGGTGTCACTGCCGCTCTTGGTCTTTGCTCCCTTGGATACTTTATGTATGTAGGTGCAAAAAAGATGGGTGTTATTGGCTACATCTTGAGTCTTGCACCAAAGGGCGTTAATCCTGTTATCGCAGCAGTTATCTGGGTTATTGAGGTCTTCTCAACATTCCTTCGTCTGGTTACTCTGGCTGTCCGTCTGTTCTGCAACATGTATGCAGGTCACATCGTTATGGGTACGTTTGCAATTCTTGCATCTATGTACTTTATGCCAGCAATTGAGAACTTCTCCGCATCAACAGCTGCTCAGGCAGGATTTTCGATTTTCTGGGTTTTGCTGTTGATTATCATTTATTTGGTAGAAACTATTGTTGCTTTCATTCAGGCATACGTTTTTACCCTGCTCTCCACTGTCTACATCCAGCTGGTGGAGTCTGAGCACTAAGCAAAATGCTTAGTTGGTGGTATTGCCACACTGGTGCCAAACGGCACAAAAGATGAAGTCATCTGAGCCCACGCTCAGTTGATGATAGGTATGAATATTGGTCGCCTTGAGAGGGGCGAGCGAAAAAGGAGGAATCGTGGGAATTTTCGGATATGCTATTTGTGTTCTTGGAGCAGCAGTTTGTATTAGTGCCGTAGCAACGAGCGCTGCTAACAACATGGCTCGTCAGCCAGAGGTTCAGGGTCGTCTCTTCACAGTCTTTATTCTGGGCTGCGCATTTATTGAGGCACTTACCCTGATTGGCTTCGTTGTTACCCTGATGGTTAAGTAAATAACAGTAAGTAACAGTAAGTAACAGCGAAATCGCTACGTTGGAGGAATGCATGAATACGATTTGTAAGGGAGCAAGAAAAGCCAGCACAGTAGGTGCAACCGCTGCTCTACTTGTGGCAATGGCTCCCTCAGTCGCACTTGCTGAAGAGGGTGCAAGTGGTGCCGATATTCTTCTTCCAAAGCCCGCTGAGTTTGTTCCTGCTCTGATTGCGTTTCTGATCATCTTTGCTGCTGTAGCAAAGTTTGTATGGCCTTCCGTTCTACGTATGCTTGACAAGCGTCAAGAGAAGATCCAAGGCGATCTGGACGCTGCAGCAAAGGCTCGCGAGGAAGCCAACAAGGATCGTGAAATCGCAGCAGCTGGTATCGACGCAGCTAAGCAGCAAGCAGACGAGATTGTTTCTGCTGCTAAGCGTGAGGGCGAAGAAGAGCGTGCTCGTATTATCGAGCAGGCAAAGGCAGAAGCTGTCGAGATTATTACTAAGGGTAAGGGCGTTGTAGAGTCTGAGCGTCGTCACGCCATGGCTGAGCTTTCTGATTCCGTTGTTGATCTTGCCGTCGATATTGCCGGAAAGATTATTGGCAACGAGCTTTCAGTAGAGCAGCAGCGTGCTCTTGCCGAAAAGTACCTTGCGGAAGTAGGTACTCCAGATGAGCACTAATAAAGACGATCAAGACAGAAAAGTAGAGGGCTATACCAGGGCGCTCCTGGAGGCTGGCCGCGCAGAGGGTCGTGCAACTGCAGACCTTGTACAGGTGCAGCATGCAAAGAAGTTCTCTCCAGAAGTTCTTGAGACTCTTGGTGCTATGCAGGCGAGTGAGGATGTCAACCTTATCAATGATGTTGCCGCTACGTTCCAGGAGCTTCTCGAAGAAGAAGACAAGACACTTACGGTAACGGTAACCACCACAATGCCTCTTGATGATGAGTTACGTGCAAAGGTCACCGAGAAGCTCGAGAAGAACTTCAATACTCAGGTGTATCTTATTGAGCGTGTTAATTCCAAGATTTTGGGTGGCATCGTAGTTGAGGCACGTGATCATCGTTATGATGCATCGGTAAAGACACAGCTCACTCACATTAAGAGTAGGCTCTCTTCAGATCACGTTGAAAGTGAATTGTAATGACTGATAAGACCACCATACAGGAAGGAACGCTGAGCTCAGATGCTGTAATGGCACAGCTTAGAGAGCGCCTTTCTAAGGTCAATTCAACCGTATCCCAGCAAGAGGTATCTGCTGTTACCGAGGTAGCAGACGGTATTGCCCGTGTTGCTGGTCTACGCAGCGCTATGGCAGGCGAGTTGCTGGAGTTTACCAGCTCCGTTACTGGCCACAGCGTATTCGGTCTTGCTCAGAACCTTGATGAAACTTCAGTCGGCGCTGTTTTGTTCGGCGAAGTTTCTGAGATTAAGGAAGGCGACGAGTGTCGCACTACTGGCCGTGTTATGGACATCCCTGCTGGATACGACATGCTTGGTCGTGTTGTTAATCCATTGGGTCAGCCTATTGACGGTCTTGGTGCAATCCACGCTACACATCGTCGTCCTATTGAGTTCAAGGCTCCTGGCATTATGCAGCGTCAGCCTGTCTGCGAGCCAGTTCAGACTGGCCTTCTTGCAATTGACGCTATGGTTCCTGTCGGCCGTGGTCAGCGTGAGTTGATCATTGGTGACCGTAAGACCGGTAAGACTGCTATCGCAATTGACGCTATCGTAAACCAGAAGAACACTGACATGGTTTGTATCTATGTCGCCATCGGTCAGAAGGCGTCTACAGTTGCAAACATCCGCGAGTCTCTTTCCCGCCATGGTGTTCTTGATAAGACCGTCATTGTTGCAGCTACCGCAGCTGATTCTGCTCCAATGCAGTACATTGCCCCTATGGCAGGCGCTGCTATTGGTGAGTTCTTTATGTATAACGATAAGGACGGCAAGCCTGCTGACAAAGATCATCCAGGCGGACACGTTCTTGTTGTTTACGATGACCTCTCTAAGCAGGCAGTTGCATACCGTCAGATGTCACTGACGCTTCACCGTCCACCAGGACGTGAGGCATATCCTGGTGATATTTTCTACCTGCACTCACGCTTGCTGGAGCGTGCATGTAAGCTCTCCGATGAAAACGGAGCAGGTTCTCTTACAGCACTTCCAATTATTGAGACGCAGGAAGGCGACGTTTCTGCATACATTCCTACAAACGTCATTTCCATTACAGACGGCCAGATTTATCTGCAGTCTAACCTCTTCTTCCAGGGCCAGCGTCCAGCAGTCGACGTAGGTATTTCCGTATCCCGCGTTGGTGGCGACGCTCAGGTCAAGGCTATGAAGCAGGTTGCAGGTACACTTCGTCTGGACCTTGCAAGTTATCGTGAGAAGCAGGCATTCTCGCAGTTCGGATCCGACTTGGATGCAACTACGCAGTACCAGCTCAACCACGGTGCTCACACGATGGAGCTTCTCAAGCAGCCACGTTATTCAGCTCTGGACGTTGTAGACCAGATTTGCGCAATCTACGCTGCAAAAGAGAACTTCATCGATGACGTCGATCTTGAGAACGTTGCTCTCTTCCGTGACGGCCTTGCTCAGTACATGAGTGAGTATCACCCACAGCTTCGCAACTCCCTGCGCTCAGGTAAGATTTCTGACGAGCAGGCAGAGCGTTTGAGTGATCACATCAAGCACTTCAAGGCTAAGTTTATGGAAGAGCATCCAAACAAGGTTGTGGATGACGCAGAAGCTAATGCTGATAAACCAGGTTCTTTTGACGCAGTAACCCAAGGTTCATTGCAGGAGTAATCACCAATGGCGAACCTTCACGAAATATCGAGGCGTATGAGCTCCATCAGGAGCACCATGCAGATTACGCGCACCATGTCGATGATTTCGACGGCGCGTGTCCGCAAGGCACTTGATAGGGCCGAGGCTGCTTCGCCATATAAGGATGCTATTACCCTTATGCTTGCAAACGTTGCAAGCGCTAGCTTTAATCCTAAGAAACAGCCACTCCTTTCAACTCACAGGGTCGAGAAGAACGTGCTGTTCTTAGTCATTGCATCTGATCGCGGTCTTGCGGGTGGATTTAACATTCTGCCCCAGCGCGAAGTTGAGCATGAGATGGCACGTCTTAAGGCAAAGGGTATATCTTCTGAGGTAATCACCTGCGGACGTAAGCCAACTGAGTACTTCTCGTATAGAAACATCAATCCGGTTATGTCATATGTGGGCATTTCCTCTGAGCCTACCGCTGACCAGGCCGATCGTATTGCCTCCTACATCATGGATGGCTATATCAAAGGTAAGATTGACCGAGTAGTAATCAAGTACTGGCATGCAAAGAACCGCGTTGACCAAGAACAGGTAACAGAACAGCTTCTTCCTGTTTCTCGCGAGAAACTCACGATTCCAAATAAACCACGTACCGAAGAAGCTCTCTCAGTGGTGAAGAAGTATAACGAGAGTGAATATCGCTTCTCACCATCTGCTTCTCAGGTACTTGATTCATTGATGCCCGCTTATATTAAAACGGTCATCTTCCACGCACTTCTTGATTCTGCTGCAGCTGAGCATGGTGCGCGCCGTCGCGCAATGCAGTCTGCAACTGATAATGCTGAGAACGTCTTAGGCGCTCTCAGCCGTACGTACAATCGCGAACGCCAGGGCGCAATCACTACTGAGCTCAATGAGATTATCGGCGGTGCTGCAGCATTGGAGGATATGTAATGTCAGATATGCAAGTAGAGACTTCTTCCTTTGAGGAAGCTATTCTCAACAAGCGCAATCAGCGCGTTGACGATGGCGTAATCGTTCGCGTAGTTGGACCAGTTGTCGACGTTAAGTTCGACGGACCTGTTCCAAGCATCTATACCGCACTGACGGTAGAGGATGACACGCCTGTTGGTCACGTCAGCACCGTTCTTGAGGTTGAGTCTCAGCTTCACGGTGGTGTTGTTCGTACCGTCGCTATGTCGTCAACCGATGGTCTTCAGCGCAATCTCCGTGTTAAGGACACCGGCAAGCCAATGATGATGCCAGTAGGCAAATCTACACTGGGCCGCGTCTGGAACGTCATGGGTCAGCCTGTCGACGGAGGAGAGATTCCTGATGACGTTGAGTACTACCCAATTCACCATCCAGCACCTCTCTTTGAAGATCTCACTACTGAAACAGAGATCTTTGAGACGGGCATCAAGGCAATCGACCTTCTCGAACCCTATGTTCGAGGCGGAAAGACTGGCCTCTTCGGTGGCGCTGGCGTTGGTAAGACCGTTCTGATTCAGGAACTTATTAACAACCTGGCACAGCAGCATGGTGGTACTTCTGTATTCACCGGCGTTGGAGAGCGTACTCGTGAGGGTACTGACCTCTTCCTTGAGATGACTGAGTCTGGCGTTATTAACAAGACCTGTCTTGTCTACGGTCAGATGAACGAGCCACCAGGAGCTCGTATGCGTGTTGCTCTTGCGGGTCTTACTACCGCAGAGTACTTCCGCGATCAGGGCCAGGACGTTCTGTTGTTCATCGATAACATCTTCCGTTTCTCTCAGGCAGGTTCTGAGGTATCCGCACTGCTCGGCCGCATGCCTTCCGCAGTTGGTTACCAGCCTACCCTGGCTACAGAGATGGGCGAGCTTCAGGAGCGTATTACCTCCACTAAGGAAGGCTCAATTACTTCTGTACAGGCAGTCTATGTCCCTGCAGACGACCTTACCGACCCTGCTCCTGCTACAACCTTTACGCACTTGGATGCAACTACCGTTCTTTCTCGTGCCATTACTGAGCTTGGTATTTACCCAGCAGTTGACCCTCTGGCCAGCTCCAGTTCTGCTCTTGATCCTTCCATTGTCGGAGAAGAGCACTACCGCGTTGCAATGGCAGTTCAGGAGACTTTGCAGGAGTACTCTGACCTTCAGGACATCATTGCAATTCTTGGTATGGACGAGCTCTCTGAGGAGCAGCAACAGACTGTTGCTCGAGCACGTAAGATTCAGCAGTTCCTCTCTCAGTCATTCCATGTTGCCGAGAAGTTCACGGGTAACCCAGGCGTGTACTGCACCGTTGAGGAGACCGTCCGCTCCTTCGCAGAGATTATTGACGGTAAGTGCGATGATCTTCCTGAGCAGGCATTCCGTTTTGCAGGAACCATCGAAGATGTTCGCGAGCGCGCTGCAAAGATGGCCGCTTCGGATAGCTCACAGAACTAGGATTTCTCATGGCTGAGTTGACTTGTCAGTTTGTCAGACCAGATAAGCTCCTTTACGAAGGAACCGTAGAAAGTCTGATTCTTGCTTCACCAGATGGAGAGTATGGTGTGTGGCCAGGTCACGCACCAGAAATCATCGCGCTTGGCGATGGTGTTGTAAGGCTGCACATGCCTCATCCAGAGTCTGAAGAAGGATTTACGACCAAGATAGTGATTTCTGGCGGATACGCAGAAATCGATCCAACAGGAGTCATTATCTTGGCCGATCATGCTCGTCGCGTTGATGACATTGATGCAGATGTTGTGCGTGAGACAAGAGATGACGTCATTGACCAGATGCTTTCTCTTCCAGAAGACGATAATCGTCGTGCCTACTACGAAAAAAAGATAGACTGGTGTAATCTACTTCTGAAGCAAGTGGTTGAGGAGTAAAATTCTCTCACTGTCGTTTTCGGAGGTTTATGGACGTCATAAAAGTAGTAGGTGGCCGTTCTGTCACAGGAGAGGTCACTGTAGAGGGTGCAAAAAACTCTGCCCTTAAATTGATGGCTGCAACCATCATGGCTCCTGGTGTTACTACGCTCACTAACGTTCCTAATATTGCAGACGTTCACGTCATGGGCAAGGTGCTCAAGACGTTAGGCGCTCGCATCGAAGTCGTTGGTCTTCACGAGCTCAAAATTGATACCACAGATATTACAAGCTGGGAGACTCCTTACAGTCTTGTTGCACAGATGCGCGCTTCAACTGCTGTTTTGGGTCCCCTTATTTCTCGTTTTGGCAAGGCTGTTGTGGCAATGCCAGGCGGTTGTAATATTGGTGCTCGCAAAATTGACATGCACATCTTGGGCCTTGAGGCTTTGGGTGTTGAATTTAAGGTTGAGCATGGCAATATTCACGCAAGCGCTCCTCACGGCATAACCGGCGAGACCGTTTCTCTGGCCTTTGCTTCCGTTGGTGCAACAGAGAACCTGATGATGGCATCAGTTTTTGCCAAGGGCGTAACGGTCATTGATAACGCAGCTCGTGAGCCAGAAATTGTTGACCTTGCTAATATGCTCAACAAAATGGGCGCCAACATTCAGGGTGCTGGGTCTCCTGTTATTGAGATTCATGGCGTCACAGAGCTGCATCCTGTTGAGCATGAAGTTGTTGGCGATCGCATTGAGGCTGGTACCTTCCTGGCTATTGGTGCGCTTACTGGTGAGCCTATTACTGTTCACGGTTTTGAGCCAAATCACCTTGGTCTGGTACTTAAAAAGTACGAGCAGATGGGCATTACCATTGAGACGGGAGATAGGTGGGCAAGGGCTTCTCGCCAGCAAGATCTTAAAGCTATCGATATCCAGACGCTACCATTCCCAGGTTTCCCAACAGACATGCAGGCACAGACTATGACGCTGCTTGCTCTGGCTAAGGGTACCTGCATCATCACAGAAAACGTCTTTGAAAACCGCTTTATGTTGGCATCCGAGCTTTCCCGTATGGGAGCCGATATCACCATCGAGGGCCATCATGCCATTGTTCGCGGCGTCTCCGGCTTTGAGGGGGCGCAGGTTAAGTCGCCAGACCTTCGTGGTGGAGCCGCACTTGTTATGGCTGGTCTTGTGGCCGAGGGAGAAACAATTGTTTCTGCCATCCATCACATTGACCGCGGTTACGAGGGATTTGTCGAGAAACTCGTCGCGTTGGGAGCAGATGCTCAGCGCACCACCATTCCAGACGACGACTTTATCGAAGGATAGTTTGTGTCAACTAAACCAAAGCATGCAAAACTGCTCGACAACGGGGCCGCACAGGGCGCTTCGGTTGACACTGCACAAAATACCGCTACGGGAAGTACCCAAGGCACTGCACCAAGCGCTGCGGCCAATACTTCACAGAACGCTTCAGTTAGCAGCTCTCCTTTTAGTCGCACGCAGGCAGAGGGTTACCACAAGCGCCGCAAGCGTGTCTTCAGAAAGCAGATGGTAGTCAGGTCGCTTCTGGGCGTCTTTGCTGCTGTTTTTGTTGCCGCTGTGGTGGGCGCAGGTATCTGGTATGCAAGCGTTCAGGCGCAGCTCAATAACTCACAGGTCATTACTGCTGAGCTTCGTCAGACGCTTCAGGAGCCTTCTGCACCAAGCGACCCCTATTATATGCTGCTTCTAGGAACCGACGGTCGACCTGGCGAGACTGAATATCGTGCGGATTCCATTATTTTGGCGCGCGTTGACCCTATCCATAAGCGTGTGACTATGCTTTCTATTCCACGAGATACCCGTGTCTTGTGGAAGGGTTCTTACATGAAGATTAACGCTGTCCACTACTATGACGGCGCAAATGGCATGGTACAAGCTGTAAATGAACTGTGCGGCGTACATATTGCCCACTATGCAGAGGTCAACTTTGATGGTCTCGCAGGCATTACCGATGCTCTTGGTGGCGTAACCGTAAACGTTGAGCAGTACATGCGTGATACAGAGAACTTCAGCGACGTTGTTGAACTGTACCCCGGTGTTCAGAAACTGAACGGTGCTCAGGCACTCTTCTTTACTCGTGTTCGCTACGCTTTTGCAGACAGCGATTACACCCGCATGCGCCATCAGAGAACCTTCATCAAGGCTATGATTGCTCAGATTCTGAACACAGGAGACCCTGTAGCCATTGCAAATACTGTCAATTCAACGGCAAGCATGGTTATTACTGATCTCTCTGTCTCAGACATTATTTCTTTGGGCACTCAGATGATTGGCATGAACACTGATAAGGATATCTATACGGCATACGTACCATCCGAGGGAACAGAAATTGACGGTCAGTCGTATGTCATCGCAGATGAAGATGCACTTGCAAAGATGATGAAAGTAATTGATGCAGGAGACGATCCGTCTAGCTTAAACGGACAAACAGATGCCGAGGCAAATGCTGAGGCTGCCGAGAAAAGCTCAGAAGAGTCCTCAGAATCTTCAAACAGCTCTTCTCGCCAGTAAAACTAAGCGCCGTTTTTGGGTATCATGCAAGTGTTAGAAATATTTTCGTTGCGTAGCGCAACTGATTTTGCATGAAAAAGACTGTCAAGCAGTCGTCGGAGGAGATTTATGGCCAACGATAACGTACAAAACGACCACACACTGACAAAAGCCGGCGAGGACTATCTCGAGGCAATTTATCGAATTGCACTTGAGCAGCCAGATGACGATAAGAGCGTCCGCTCCGTTGATATTGCCGAGAGCCTTGATGTTTCCAAGGCAAGCGTCAACAAGGCTCTATCCCAGCTTAAAGAGCAGGACATGGTTGAGCAGAGCCGTTATGGTCGTGTCACGCTGACTAAAGAAGGCGAGGCAAACGCCCGTACCACATGGCGTGCTCACCGTGCGCTTCGCACCTTCCTTGAGGAGGACTTGGGTGTAGACACAGAGACTGCAGATGCAGAAGCTTGCCTTATGGAGCACTCACTTTCTGTAGACACGCTGGCCAAGCTCATTGAATTCCTTGAGAAGCGTGGAATTGAGATTCCAAGCAAGTAACGTAACCTGGCGCTTATGCAAGCTAGGTACGTATAAAAGCGCCTGTCATTTGAGTTTATCGGCGGCAAAACCGTCATTCTTACAAGCGCACGTTAGGTGTGCAGAGCCAACAGGGCTCATAGGTGAAAGGTAAACACATGAAGGCAATTATCCCAGCAGCAGGTCTAGGTACGCGTTTTCTACCTGCAACAAAGGTAACCCCTAAAGAGCTGTTGCCTGTTTTGGATAAGCCCGTCATCCAGTACGTAGTAGAAGAGGCTCTTGAGCCAGAAGAGGTTGATGAGGTAATCATCATCAATTCTCGCGAGAAGCCACAGATTGAAACCTACTTTGCTGAAGACCAGAAGTTTGAGGCAGACCTTTCTTCTCGTGGAAAGCAAGACCTTGCCGAGAAAGTCCATGCAGCTTCTGCACTTCCTGTTTCCTTTACTTATCAGGACAATCCTCGTGGCCTTGGTCATGCCGTACTTTGCGCTGCAGACGGCGTAGGCGACCAGCCATTCTTTGTACTTCTCGGCGATTACTTTGTTCCAGACCGTCAGATGTGCATCCGCATGGCAGAGATTTCCAAGCAGCACAATGGCGCATCCGTCATTGCAGTTGCTCCAGTTCCTGCAGATCAGGTGAATCGCTACGGTATTATCGCGGGTGAGTGCATCTCTTCTCCTTCAGATAACTCTGAGGGCGAGGGTGCTATTTGGAAGGTAACAGGCCTTGTCGAGAAGCCTCGTCCAGAGGACGCACCTTCTCACCTGTTTATTGTTGGTCGTTACCTGCTTTCTCCAAAGATTATGGAGCTCCTGGCAACTCAGGGTCCTGGCGCCGGCAACGAGATTCAGCTGACAGATGCAATGGAGCGCCTGCTTGCTGAGGAAGAGATGTATGCGCTGGTAATCGACGCGGAAGAGGGCTGCGATACCGGTACTCCTGCAGCTTGGGCGGCAACTAATGCTCGTATGGCGCTCTCTGATCAGAGCTCTGCAGCAGCATTTAAAGAGGCGCTCGGCAGCTATGCCAACCGCATTGGATAAAAGACCCGACATACTCCGTTTTGGCAGCGATGGCTGGCAAGCCCGCTATGATAAAGGCTTTACCAGGGATAATGTAGTTAGACTTGCAGAAGCCCTTGGTACCGTCTGGTCAGAGGAGCTGCCTGGCGGTATTGTGTTTGTCGGTTTTGATACACGCTTTGAAGCAGATTCGTCTGCTCTTGAAGCCGCTGCAACATTGGCTTCCTTTGGTTTAGACGTGCGTGTGTCCGAGACTTTTTGCCCAACTCCATCTGTTTGCTGGGCCTGTGCACATCATAAAGATGTAGCTGGTGGCCTCATTATTTCTGCAACTGAGCTTTCCTGCGAATATTGCGGCATGATTATTCGCGCTGCTAATGGAGGCCCTGTTTCTCGCGATTTTCTCCAGCGCGTGGAATCCGCAACGCCGCTTGAGCCAACAGATCAGCGTGGAGCTTTTACCACAACAGATATTGTGACGCCTTATAAAAGTGCGCTGCTTAATCAGATTAATGTGTCTGTTATTAAAGAGCTACGCCCGAGCGTGGTAGTTGATCCTATGTATGGTGCAGCAACAGACCTGCTTGCTGACGTACTTTCCGCAGCTGGATGTGTTGTACACCAGATGCACCAAGGTCCTGTCAGGGATTTTGGTGGCATTCACCCACAACCAGCGGACCCTTGGGCTGATGAGTGCTCTTCGATGGTGGTAAGCCGCCATGCACAGCTGGGCCTTTTGCTTGATTGTGACGGAGACCGCGCTGCTGCCGTAGATGAAACTGGCCGACTCCTTAGCCCACACGAGCTTATTCCGCTTATCACACGCCATCTTGTACAAAATAGAAAGCAAACTGGCCGCGTTGTTTCTACGCTAACCTGTTCGGCAACGGTATCCAGGCAAGCAGCTCATCTTGGTCTAGAATCCGCAAGCGTGCCCGTTGGATTTGCTCGACTTTATTCAGAGATCGAGCAAGGAGACGTTCTTCTCGCCGCAGAGGAGTACGGTGGTATTTGTATTCCAAGCCACCTTTTGGAGCGAGATGGCCTGCTTGTGGCCCTGCTTGTTGTCGAAATGCTTGCGTACACCCATAAATCGCTTGCACAGCTTGTCTCTGAGGACGAGGCTGAACTAGGTCGCATGTGTTATAGCAGGCGAGGAGTGCGACTTGATGCTGCAGCCACTCAGGCGTTCAGAAACATCCTTCCAGGCCTCAATCCAGAAAACGTTGCAGGTAAAGTTCCTGTTTCGGTAAGCCATGCCGATGGCCTTAAGCTTCAGTTTAAAGACGATTCTTGGGTGCTCATTCGTCCTTCTCGTATGGATGCGCTGGTACGCGTGTATTCTGAGGCTGCTAACGAGACACTTCGCGATCAACTTCTTGATGCTGCTTGCCAGATTGTCAAAGACGAGATTTAGCCCAAACAAAGCGTGTCGAGAAGACCGTTTAAATGGCAGCGTAAAAGACACCGCAAAAGGCAGCGTAAAAACGCGCAAGAAGACAACGTCAAAATCGCGTAAAGCTCGCACAAAGATAATGTCAAAAAAGCGTAAAAACTAACGCAAAATGACAACACTATATATAGTTGAAAAATAAAGTGTTACTACTAGACGACAAAGGGAATTTAGTGCCCAATATACGCATTAGTTCACTAAAGACTACGAATTGTGTAGAAATTGTGGAGGAATTAAGAAGATACAAAATCATCTTCACAAACGAGTCGTAAGTGCGTATAGTTATTCCCCGCGCCGCGCACCACGCAATGTGAAATCGCAGCGCAGCGAACCTTGAAAACCGGATACTGCGATCGAAAGATCAGCAAAGACAGACAAGCGAAATTCGAATTTGAACATTTTGTTCAATAGTCAATTCATAATTTCAGCGAATCCGAGATCAGCGGGATTTTAGAGACGTGGATTCAACTCAACTTTAAATTGTACTGACTTTTAGTCAGTTTAATTTTGAATGGAGAGTTCGATCCTGGCTCAGGATGAACGCTGGCGGCGCGCCTAACACATGCAAGTCGAACGATTAAAGCACCTTCGGGTGTGTATAAAGTGGCGAACGGCTGAGTAACACGTGGGCAACCTGCCCCTCTCATTGGGATAGCCACGGGAAACCGTGGATAATACCGAATACTTCGAGACTTCCGCATGGAAGACTCGAGAAAGCTCCGGCGGAGAGGGATGGGCCCGCGGCCTGTTAGCTTGTTGGTGGGGTAACGGCCTACCAAGGCAATGATGGGTAGCTGGGTTGAGAGACCGACCAGCCAGATTGGGACTGAGACACGGCCCAGACTCCTACGGGAGGCAGCAGTGGGGAATCTTGCACAATGGGCGAAAGCCTGATGCAGCGACGCCGCGTGCGGGATGAAGGCCTTCGGGTTGTAAACCGCTTTCAGCAGGGACGAGGCGAAAGTGACGGTACCTGCAGAAGAAGCCCCGGCTAACTACGTGCCAGCAGCCGCGGTAATACGTAGGGGGCAAGCGTTATCCGGATTCATTGGGCGTAAAGCGCTCGTAGGCGGTCTGTTAGGTCGGGAGTTAAATCCGGGGGCTCAACCCCCGTTCGCTCCCGATACCGGCAGACTTGAGTTTGGTAGGGGAAGGTGGAATTCCTAGTGTAGCGGTGGAATGCGCAGATATTAGGAAGAACACCAGTGGCGAAGGCGGCCTTCTGGGCCATAACTGACGCTGAGGAGCGAAAGCTAGGGGAGCAAACAGGATTAGATACCCTGGTAGTCCTAGCCGTAAACGATGGACACTAGGTGTGGGGGAATATTTCTTCCGTGCCGCAGCTAACGCATTAAGTGTCCCGCCTGGGGAGTACGGCCGCAAGGCTAAAACTCAAAGGAATTGACGGGGGCCCGCACAAGCAGCGGAGCATGTGGTTTAATTCGAAGCAACGCGAAGAACCTTACCAGGGCTTGACATTTAGGTGAAGCGGCGGAAACGTCGTGGCCGAAAGGAGCCTAAACAGGTGGTGCATGGCTGTCGTCAGCTCGTGTCGTGAGATGTTAGGTTAAGTCCTGCAACGAGCGCAACCCTCGTCGTATGTTGCCAGCGGTTAGGCCGGGCACCCATACGAGACCGCCGGCGTCAAGCCGGAGGAAGGTGGGGACGACGTCAAGTCATCATGCCCCTTATGTCCTGGGCTACACACGTGCTACAATGGCCGGCACAATGGGCTGCCAACCCGCGAGGGTGAGCGAATCCCTAAAGCCGGTCCCAGTTCGGATTGGAGGCTGCAACCCGCCTCCATGAAGTCGGAGTTGCTAGTAATCGCGGATCAGCACGCCGCGGTGAATGCGTTCCCGGGCCTTGTACACACCGCCCGTCACACCACCCGAGTCGATTGCACCCGAAGTCGTCGGCCTAACCTTTTAGGAGGGAGACGCCGAAGGTGTGGTTGGTAAGGGGGGTGAAGTCGTAACAAGGTAGCCGTACCGGAAGGTGCGGCTGGATCACCTCCTTTCTAGGGAGATACCCTCTTTAGAAGAGATAACACTAACTTTTTTGACGAGTAGTTCCCGTCTTTCCCGTTGATGTCTTTGTTGCACGAAAGTGCGCAGTATTCGGTCTCGAGGGTTCGCCCTCGCGTACCTTGAGAGCTGCATAGTGTGACAAACAAAATTCGATTTTCTTCAAGAAGATCGCATCTGATCGCATTTGATAAGTAATTATCAAAGTGCAAAAAGTATGTTCAAACCATCGAAAAGAAGATGGTAAGGGCAAACGGTGGATGCCTTGGCACAAGAAGCCGATGAAGGACGTGATAAGCTGCGATAAGCCACGGTAAGGAGCACATATCCTGTGACCCGTGGATTTCCGAATGGGTAAACCCACCAAGAGTCATTTCTTGGTACTTCCTGCTGAATATATAGGCAGGATAGAGGTAACCGGGGGAACTGAAACATCTAAGTACCCCGAGGAAGAGAAATCAAACGAGATTCCCCTAGTAGTGGCGAGCGAACGGGGATATAGGACAAACCGTCAGTTGCGCAAGCGCTGGCGGGGTTGTAGGACCATTCATTGTGGAGTTACAAAACTTCGTGGAAGCAGAATAGCTTGGAAAAGCTGGCGAGACAGGGTAAAAGCCCCGTACGCGAATCTGCGAAGACTCCCGAGTGGCACCTGAGTACTGCCGGACACGTGAAACCCGGTGGGAACCTGGGGGGTCCACCCTCCAATCCTAAATACTCTCTTGTGACCGATAGTGAACCAGTACCGTGAGGGAAAGGTGAAAAGCACCCCTAGCGGGGAGTGAAATAGTACCTGAAACCGTTTGCCTACAAGCAGTCGGAGCAGACTTTTGTCTGTGACGGCGTGCCTTTTGTAGAATGAGCCAGCGAGTTACGGCATGTGGCAAGGTTAAGCTAAAAAGCGAGCCGCAGCGAAAGCGAGTCTGAATAGGGCGAGTGAGTCGCATACCGTAGACGCGAAGCCAGGTGAGCTATCCATGAGCAGGCTGAAGCGGGGGTAAGACCCCGTGGAGGGCCGAACCCACTTAGGTTGAAAACTGAGGGGATGACTTGTGGATAGGAGTGAAAGGCCTATCAAACCTGGAGATATCTCGTTCTCTCCGAAATAGCTTTAGGGCTAGCCTCGGATGTTTACCAATGGGGGTAGAGCACTGAATAGTTGCGGGGGCTTCACCGCCTACCAAGATTAATCAAACTCCGAATACCATTGGTCTAGAATCCGGGAGTCAGAATATGTGGGCTAAGCTGTGTATTCGAAAGGGAAACAGCCCAGACCGCCCGCTAAGGTCCCAAAATCAATGCTAAGTGGCAAAGGATGTGCGTTTGCTCAGACAACCAGGATGTTGGCTTAGAAGCAGCCATTCATTTAAAGAGTGCGTAATAGCTCACTGGTCGAGTGGACATGCGCCGACAATATACGGGGCTAAGCATTGTACCGAAGCGGCGGATCAGTACTTTGTACTGGTGGTAGGAGAGCTTTCTGTACGGGTTGAAGCAGTTGGATAACCAACTGTGGACTGTCCAGAAGTGAGAATGCTGGCATGAGTAACGAGAGACATGTAAAAAACATGTCCGCCGTAAACCCAAGGTTTCCTGGGCAAGGCTAATCCTCCCAGGGTTAGGCGGGAGCTAAGGCAAGGCCGGAAGGCGTAGTCGATGCACAACAGGTAGAAATTCCTGTCCCTCCAAAAGAGCGTTATCACCAATGGGGTGACGGAGCAGGGTAGCTAGGCGGGGTTCTGGACGTCCCCGTGATGGCACGTAGGCTGAGAAGTAGTGAAATGCGCTTCTCGTGATGGCTGAGGTGTCGGACGAAGCAATTGAGTGAAGCTAGTAAGCCCATACTTCCAAGAAAAACCTCTAGGGAGCTCTGAGGAGCCCGTACCGCAAACCGACACAGGTGGGTGGGTAGAGCATACCAAGGCGATCGGGAGAACTATGGTTAAGGAACTCGGCAAAATTGCCCCGTAACTTCGGGAGAAGGGGTGCCGGTTTCGGTGAAGGGATTTACTCCCCGAGCTAAGATCGGTCACAGTAAATAGGTCCAAGCGACTGTTTATCAAAAACACAGGACTCTGCTGAAGTCGTAAGACGACGTATAGGGTCTGACGCCTGCCCGGTGCCGGAAGGTCACGAGGAGTTGTTAGCATTAGCGAAGCAGCGAATCTAAGCCCCGGTAAACGGCGGCCGTAACTATAACGGTCCTAAGGTAGCGAAATTCCTTGTCGGGTAAGTTCCGACCTGCACGAAAGGCGTAACGATTTGGACGCTGTCTCAACCATAGACCCGGTGAAATTGCACTAGTCGTGAAGATGCGACTTACCCGCAGAAGGACGGAAAGACCCCGTGAACCTTTACTGCAGCTTGACATTGGCTGCCGGTTCGTCGTGTAGAGGATAGGTGGGAGACTTTGAACCAGGGACGCCAGTCTCTGGGGAGTCACCCTTGGAATACCACCCTCGACGTTCTGGCATCCTAACTTGCGACCGTTATCCGGCGTGAGGACCGTGTCAGGTGGGTAGTTTGACTGGGGCGGTCGCCTCCTAAAATGTAACGGAGGCGCACGTAAGGTCTGCTCAGGATGGTCGGCAACCATCCTTTTGAGTGCAAGAGCATAAGCAGGCTTGACTGCGAGGCCTACAAGCCGAGCAGATGGGAAACCAGGTTCTAGTGATCCGGCGGCTCAGAGTGGTATGGCCGTCGCTCAACGGACAAAAGGTACTCCGGGGATAACAGGCTGATCTTCCCCAAGAGTCCACATCGACGGGAAGGTTTGGCACCTCGATGTCGGCTCATCGCATCCTGGGGCTGGAGCAGGTCCCAAGGGTTGGGCTGTTCGCCCATTAAAGCGGTACGCGAGCTGGGTTCAGAACGTCGTGAGACAGTTCGGTCCCTATCCTCTGTGGGCGTAGGAAAATTGAGGGAGGCTGCCCCTAGTACGAGAGGACCGGGGTGGACGGACCTCCGGTGTACGGGTTGTTAACCAATAGCATTGCCCGGTAGCTGAGTCCGGTCGGGATAACCGCTGAAAGCATCTAAGCGGGAAGCCCATCCCAAGATGAGTTTTCCTTTCGGTAAGACCCCTTGTAGACTACGAGGTTGATAGGATGCAGATGTAAGTGCTGTAAGGCATTCAGTCGAGCATTACTAATCGGTCGAGCTCTTCTTTTCTTTATTATATTTTGAACTGATGCGTGATTTTTGAAGCCTTTGAATTTAACGTCACACTGTGCGGCCCTCAGGGCACGTGAGAAACCCTTGTGAAACAAGAATACCCCTTGTTGGTCAGCGACCATGGCAGGGGAGGCACACCTGGTCCCATTCCGAACCCAGAAGTTAAGCCCCCGAGCGCCGATGGTACTGCGGAGTAAGTCCGTGGGAGAGCAGGACGTCGCTGACCAACAAGGGGCATTTTTATGTCGAGAGGATCTCACTTTTGTGGG
>CAUUGK010000001.1:0-56408 GCA_963544765.1 uncultured Atopobiaceae bacterium | reverse complement strand
GCCCTTGGGAAGTCTACCATCACCAAACGTTGCACTTGCTTTGAGAATTCAAGGGCAAAATTTACAGATTCTTTGCAGAAATCAGGCGCATGAAAGATAGACTACGTGGCCCTAGATTTTGAGCCTGAAAACTGCATTATGTCTGAGCAAATTTACTCAGACATAGCGAGAAAAACCGGCAAAACCACTCAGACTTGGCGTGCTTTTCCAGCAAACGGCTCAGACATGGCGAGAAAATCAGGCTCGCCAGGACCTCAACGGAACACCATGGGCGCAACCAGTTTTTTTGCCAAAAGAAAACCCCGCACATCCGGGATGTACGGGGTGTAGCTATCTAGCTGCGAAGAAATCGCTTGGCTGAAGCCTCAAACTGAGGTTACTCAGCGAGAGCCTTCTTAGCGATCTCTGCAAGATCTGCGAAGCCCTGCTCGTCAGAGTAAGCAATCTCTGCGAGAACCTTGCGGTCAAGCTCAACACCAGCGAGCTTGAGGCCGTGCATGAACTTGCTGTAAGAAAGGTCATTGATGCGTGCTGCAGCGTTGATACGCTGAATCCACAGTGCGCGGAAATCACGCTTCTTGTTACGACGGTCACGGTAAGCATACTGACCAGAATGCTGTGCCTGCTCCTTCATACCACGGAAGGTACGAGAGGAAGTTCCGTAATAACCCTTTGTGCGCTCGACGAGCGTCTGACGCTTCTTGCGACCAGCAACTGCGCGCTTAACTCTTGCCATATCTAATCACTCCTTGTTATTTGATCTGGTGGGTGGCGCGCTTAGTTCTTAGCGCCCATACGCTGAGAAACTACTGCTGCATCGCCAGCGGAAAGAACAGCTTCTTTACGGAAGCCACGGATACGCTTCTGGGACTTCTTGGTAAGAATGTGGCTCTTAAAAGCCTTAGCACGCATAATCTTGCCAGTACCGGTGCGGCGGAAACGCTTAGCCGAACCCTTGTGCGTCTTCATCTTAGGCATACTACTTCTCCTCCTGTGTGGTGCCATCCTCAGCACCCTCGGGCTTCTCGTCAAACGCTCCCTTGATTGGAGCAACGAGCATGTGCATGTTACGGCCTTCAATGAGCGGTTTCTGCTCAATTGTGGCAAAAGGCTTCAAATCTTCAGCAAGGCGATCAAGTACAATACGGCCCTGCTCTGGGTGAGCCATCTCGCGTCCGCGGAACATGATGGTAATCTTGACGCGTGCTCCCTTCTTGAGGAAGCGCAGTACGTGACCCTTCTTGGTCTCGTAATCGCCCACATCAATCTTTGGGCGGAACTTCATCTCTTTGACTTCGATCTTGACCTGGTTCTTGCGAGCTGCCTTGGCCTTGCGAGCCTGCTCATACTTGAACTTACTGTAATCAAGAATCTTGCATACAGGAGGCTCGGCATTTGGAGCAATCTCTACGAGATCAAGACCGTGCTCACGAGCTCTCTTCATTGCATCATTGACGCCAAAAAGACCAAGCTGACTACCATCAGCGTCAATCAGACGGCACGTGCGAGCAGTGATTTCCTCATTGATGCGAGGACCATCGTTCTTGGCTATCTTGTACACCTTCCCTCTTGGACAATTGCTTGTCCGCCAATAAAAAACCCAGTGCACAAGCAACTGGGAGACAATACGCACAGGTAGCGTGCGAAGGTTAAATTGTCTGACCAGACAGCTGCTTTTGCGCTGTGTAGGTGGGGACTCACGTTCAATCCCGCTTCAAAAGTACCTTGTAAGGTTACCTCTAACAAGAAGACATTACAAGTACCAAGTTAGATATGACGAGAAATTCACATCTAGCTTAAACTTTTAGCTGGTGCCCGAGGTGGGACTTGAACCCACACGAGTTTCCTCAAAGGTTTTTGAGACCTCCGCGTCTGCCATTCCGCCACTCGGGCTAAAAAGTTTGCATAGGTACTATACCGCACCTATGCAAATCTGTCTTGCTAAATCATCAAAGTTATAGCTGATTTAATCCTGTAAGAAAGGGTTAGTTGCTATCTCTGCCTCAAGAGACGTTTGATTTCCATGTCCTGACAAAATAATGGAGGTTGGATCAAGCTCTGTCTTGATGCGGTTCAGAGAAGCTTTAAGTGTTTCAAAGTTGCCGCCTGGAAGGTCTGTTCTTCCTGCAGAGCCCTGGAAAAGCGTATCGCCTACAAAAACGGCGCCAGTAGCAGTTCCCTCACCCACCAAAACAATGCCGCCAGGAGTGTGACCAGGGGTTTCCATAATCTTGAACTGTGCAGTTCCAACAGAGAGAACATCTCCCTCGTGAAGAAAACCGTCTGGCTCTGGAGCATCATCATAAATCTCGTTTGAGTTATGAGCCCTCTGCGCAAGCTTATTATCTGCTTCGTTGATGAGGTACTGAGCGCCAGGCACAGCAAGCTTCAAAGCATTAACGCCGCCAACATGATCAGCATGGCCGTGAGTAGCAACAATGTACTTAAGCTCAAGGTTCAAGAGCTGTGCAGCAATCTCTGCACCCGATGCACCGGCATCAATAATCATGCACTCATTACCAGAAACGTAAATGTAGCAGTTGGTCTCAAGAGGACCTACTTTGAAGACGCCAATCTGGTCTTTTGCGTGATGGCAACCACCATGACCGTGATGGCCGCAGCATCCGCCATGACCATGCTCACCATGGCCATGCTCGCCATGATGGCCGCAGCAGCCGCCGTGTCCGCCGTGCTCTTCCTCGTGATTATGACCGCAAGAGCAGCCCTCATTTTGGTTAGCCATAGAGTCTCCTTCTCATCTGATTAGCGCCTTCACCTGGCATAATACGACGAGCGTCGTAGACAGAAGGCACGCGAGTTACAAATGCAAATAAGGTGTCAAGCAAGCTGGTATCTGAGATAGAAACCAAGAAACGCATACGTACTACGCCCTGCTCGCCCACTTGTGTAGCTGCAGAAAGAATGTTTGCACCAGCGTCAGACAGCGCAACCGTGACGTCCTTAAGAAGGCCCATACGGTCTGTTGCCTCAACGACAATCTCTACCCTAAACTCAGTAGCGCCGCTGGCATCCCAAGAAACAGGGATGATTCGCTTTGGATCGTTGAGCAGGTCTTTAACGTTAGGGCAATTGGCGCGGTGAACAGAAACACCGCGACCGCGTGTAATGAAGCCCACAATATCGTCACCTGCAACAGGATTGCAGCAATGCGCAAGATGAACAAGCAAATCTGGATCACCATTTACCACAACGCCACAGTTAGACTTTTTAGGACGACTTCCCTTGGCGGTACGAGAAATAACGTAGGAGCGAACCAAAGGCTGATCGTTTGCAATTGCCTTGTTCTTCTCCTGAAGGCGTGCCGCATTACGCTCTTGTTCAGTAACAACCTCGGGATTTTTCTCCTCTAAGATTTCACTCACGCGATTAACAACCTGCTTAGCAGACTGATTACCTGCACCAATTCCCGCAAACAGGTCATCTACGCTGTGATAATCAAACTGCTCGGTAAGCTGATCAAGCGCCTTAACCGTACGCGTAGCGCTGATGCCATAGCCACGCTTGCGCAGCTCTTTTGCAAGCTCAGAACGACCGCGTTCGGCATCGTCAGACTTGTTCTCTTGCGAGAAATACTTGCGGATCTTTGCGCGCGCAGACGGCGTCTTTACCAGCGTCATCCAGTCGCGAGAAGGACGAGCGTTCTTGTTAGTCAAAATCTCAATGCGGTCGCCCATCTGAAGTGTATGCGTCAGCGGAACAACAGAGCCGTTAACGCGCGCGCCAACACAGTGATTGCCCACCTCAGTGTGAACAGCGTAAGCAAAGTCCAGAGGTGTTGAATTGACACGTAAACTCATGACCTCGCCCTTTGGCGTGAAGACAAAAATCTCATGCTCAAAGAGGTCTACGCGTAGGTTGTCCAAGAACTCATGAGGATCATCAATATCGTCTTCAACGGCCCAGTCAAGACTGCGTCGAATCCAGTTGATAGTTGAGTCGATAAGCTTATCTTCAGAGGACATCTTGCCCTTTGAATTGCCCTGTTCTTTATACAGCCAGTGAGCTGCAATACCGTACTCAGATGCCTCGTGCATCTCGGCAGTTCTAATCTGAATCTCAATAGGACGACCATCAGGACCAATAACCGTTGTATGCAAGGACTGATAAAGGTTAGCCTTTGGCGTTGCAATGTAGTCCTTAAAACGACCAGGCATTGGATGCCACAATGCGTGGATGGCGCCAAGTGCAGAGTAGCAATCGCCTACGTTCTTGGTGATAACGCGTAGGGCGATAAGATCGTAGATGTTGGAAAACTCCCTGCCCTTCCGGACCATCTTTTGATAAATGGACCACAGGTGCTTAGGGCGACCCGTAATCTGGAAGTCAGTAAGACCGGCAGCATTAAGCTCATCAGTCAGAGTCTTCTTAGCGTTGTTAAGGTCATTCTCTCTTTGTGCACGAGAATCAGAAACCATGCGAGCAACACGCTGGTACTCCTCTGGCTCTAGCCAGAAGAAAGACAAGTCTTCAAGCTCCCACTTAACCGAAGAGATGCCTAAGCGGTCAGCAAGTGGTGCATACACATCCATGGTTTCTCGCGCCTTGAACAAGCGACGATCTGGTGGAAGTGCTGCCAACGTACGCATGTTATGGAGGCGGTCAGCCAGCTTGATGATAACAACGCGAATGTCTTTTGACATAGCAAGGAACATTTTGCGCAGGTTAAGTGCCTGTTTCTCGTCCATTGAGCTGACCTCAATAGACGTAAGTTTTGTGACGCCATCAACAAGCTCTGCAACTGACTCACCAAAGCGAGAAGAGATTTCGTCGAGCGAGGCAGACGTATCTTCTACGGTATCGTGCATAAGAGCAGCGCAGATGGTGTCTTCATCCATGTGAAGATCGTGCGCAAGAATAAGGGCTACCTCAACTGGGTGGTTGATATAAGGCTCGCCGGAACGACGACGCTGGTCTTTGTGATAGTTAGCAGCAAAGGCATACGCAGCAGCAATCTTTGCCTGAGCCTCCTCAGGCAGATACGTGCGCACAGCTCCCTCAAGCAGGCGGTAATTATCTGCGCCTGGCGCCTTAGCTTCTTTTTTGGTCCTCTCGTCACTCATCAGAGGACTCCCTTCCCCCATCAAACGTTGAACCAATTTCTGGAACGATGGGTTTTGTTATAGCATCTGCCAGCTCTTCTGGTGAAGCAGAAAGTACCCACTGAGCAAATGATTCAAACTCAGCGTGCGCTTTAAGCCCCTCAGCGTAGCGTGCAGACTCCAGCAAGTCCATGTGCGAAGCTTGACTATTGACGGAAATTGTTCTCGTTTGATCAAATCCCTCAATGCTAATAAACCCTAGCTCAGCAAAAACGTCAAGTGCAACACGAACGGTTTGCTCGTCAGCCTTAGATCGTGGGTCAATTTCTAGCGCCATCTGCGCAATGTCTTCATCAGTGAGCATTGAATCAGCTGTCTGTGCACTAAGCTTTGACTGTAGCGCTGTAAGAGCACGATAGACAGCAACCAGGGCTTCTCGCTGTGGAGCATGAGAAGAAAGGATGCGCTCGTTCACACGCATATCATGCGCATCAAAAAGCATCTGGATTACAGAAGGCTTGCCGTCTCTACCTGCGCGTCCGCTCATCTGATTGAAGGAAACGCGACCAAACGGCAGGTGATACAGAATAACCTGGCGAATATCAGAGATATTGACGCCTTCTCCAAATGCACTGGTAGCAATGATGCAACAAACGTCTCCACGCCTAAAAGCGCGCTCAACGTTCTTGCGTATCTGAGGCGTCAGGCCTGCATGATAAAACGCAATCTTGTGACCAAGTTCTGGAATACGATGGCGCAACATACGCGTCAGTGCCTGCGCCTGCTCCCTTGAATTGACGTAGACAACCGTTTTTGTGCCATCTGACACAAGAGAAAGCAGTGCGCATTCCCTATCCTTAACAGCGCGAAGGTCCTTGAGCTCTAGGTTAGTACGAGCTGTTTTATCTTTGTATACATGCTCTGCTTCAATGGAGAGAAGCTCACAGATGTTCTGAGCCGACTGCGTGGTAGCCGTAGCTGTTGTGGCAAGTACCTGCGGACTCCCAAGCATCTTTAGTACCTGTGGCATTTGTGCATAAGCAAGTCTGCCCTCAGAAGCATTCATGCCCACATGATGCGCCTCGTCAAACACCACAAACGAGATGTTCTGCGCCGCAGAAAACTGATCAGCGTGGAGCGAGAAGAACTCTGGAGTGGTCAGCACAATATCAAGCTCATTGTTTGCTATGCGAGCAAACAGGTCTTCTCGGCTGGAAAGGTCTGTTTCTCCGTTAAGCACCTCAACAGAAATTCCTAGAGGCTCAAAGGTGTTTTTTATGCTTTGGACTTGATCGTTGATGAGGGCACGCAGCGGGTAGACAAACACGCTCATTTTATGTTGCAGCAGCGCAACACGAGCAGCATGAACCTGGAAGATAAGCGATTTACCTCTACCTGTTGCCATGACAGAGAGACAAGACGTTCCTTGAGAGAGAACCTCTAGTGTTTTCTTTTGCAGAGGCAAGAGTTCTCTTGAACCAATCATGGACGTGACCAGGGTCTGGGTAAGCTCCTCAGAAGAAAGACTTTCCAGCTCACGGCGCTTTTGCTGCGCCTGTTCTTGGGAGGCCTCATCAGCCTCTGTAGTCTCCTTGGTAACCACAAGGGGCAAGTCAGCAGCGCTGCCGAGAAGATCTGCTTCAATGGGGCCGTCATCTTCATCGGTAAAGTCTCTGTAGAGAATATCTCTGACCATGAGTTTTGGCTTAGTTCTGCCCTGCCAGGTCTCGTTAACTGCTTCAAAAATCAAATCAACAGCGCCATCATACTCAGCTGCTGCTTCAACATGAGGCGTTCTAAACATGATGGATGAAATTGAAGAAATACCATTTGAAGCCATAAAACAAAGATGAGCTCCGCCTGCACCAACGCGCGAGCGATTCTTCATCACTACGCCTTTAACGCCAAAGAGCGGCTTTTTATTACCCTGACCAAAAGGTTGAAGGGCCTCAAGGGCGTCAATGGAGTTGATGGTTATCTCGTCAAGGTTTACCAGGGCAGTAACCTCTCCAGAAGCTTCAAACTCTTCTTCTGGAAGCTCTGCCATAACCTTTGATAAGCGCTTTCTAAATGCGTCAATCTTTGCTGTTTCTACCGTTACGCCAACGGCTCCTTGGTGACCACCAAAACGGACGGTAAGGTCTGCACACTGTTCAACGGCGTGGAATAAATCAACGGAGCCAACAGAGCGGCCAGAACCGCGAGCAACTCCATCTTGGATGGTAAACAGAATGCAAGGCACGTGATAGCGATTAACAATTCTTGACGCAACAATGCCCTTTACGCCCTCATGCCAACCCTCTTTGGCAAGCACAATTGCGTGGCCACCGTCGTAAATTTCTTTTGCCTGCTCAAGTGCTTCATCGGTAAGCTTTGCCTCGATAGCACGACGCTCGGCATTAATCTCTTCTAACTTGCCGGCAAGGATAGTTGCCTCTTCAGCGTCTTCTGTAAGAAGAAGGTCAAGCGCAATATCAGTAGTACCCATGCGCCCTGCTGCATTAAGGCGAGGAATAATAGAAAACGGCAGGTTATCTGCAGAAATCTGGGCAATATCTTGACCAGCAACGGCAGCTAGAGCCACAAGACCTGGACGAAGACCTTTCTGGAGACGCTTAACACCTTCAGAAACCAGCGCACGATTCTCTTTGTTGAGCATCATCATGTCAGACAGTGTGCCCAACATAGCAACATCAATGTAATCAAGCCAAAGCTGAGGCTGATCTTGAAGCTGTCCTAAAACCTGCACCAGCTTAAGGGCAACGCCTGCACCAGCAAGTTCTCTAGATGGACAATCTTCAACAAGCTTTGGATCAGTGACTGGAACACCCTGGGGCACCAGATCTGCGGGCTCATGATGATCGGTAACAACAACATCAATCCCCTGCTGCAAAAGCCAAGCAACCTCTTGAGCAGCAGCAATGCCATTGTCTACCGTAATAATTAAATCTGGCTTTCTATCTTGCAAAACTCTTGCAAGAGCCTCTTTAGAAAGTCCGTATCCCTCACCAAAACGATGTGGAATATACGGCAAAACATCTGCTCCCAATCGACGTAAAGCCAGGGTAAGCAAACACGTTGAGCTCATTCCATCAACATCAAAATCACCAAAAACGGCAATCTTTTTATGCTCAACAATTGCCTTATGAACGTGGGCGGCAACCTCTGCCATTCCAGGAATACACTGTGGATCAAGCCAATCCCTTTGCAAGGATGGCGAGAGAAACTCTTGAGCTGCAGCTACATCGGTAAATCCACGTGCTACTAGTACACGAGCAACAAGTGGCGTAACATGCAATTCTTTTTCAAACAGCGACTCTAGATATACGTCTTGTGAAAGGACACTCCAACGAGTGCTTTTCTCGATGCCGGGCATCATATCCTCTTTTCTGTGGCGGCAGAGCCAGCCAGGGGCACCTTGGGCACCCGCGAATGTTTATCTCTTTCATTCTACCCATGTCACCGGACAAAAAATGACTAGCTCGCAAATTAGTGAGCTAGTCATAAAAAATTTAAAACAAAGTTGTTTGCGCAGAGCTTTCAAAAAGACGGGTTTCTCGCCAGGCGAACTTAGAAATCAACCGCGCCTTCAGAGTTTTCCCACTCCTCAACAAACTCGCTATAAGTACCTGCAAGAATTGCTTCTCGCGCCTGACGCATAAGCTTAAGCAGGAAGTAAATATTGTGCATAGAAAGCAGCTGACCGCCTAGCATCTCGTGCTGTTTAACCAGGTGATTGATGTACGCGCGAGAATATCCGCCCGTACAGACAGGACAGGTGCACTTGGCATCAAGAGGACCTGCGTCTGCAAAGTACTTTGCGTTCTTAAGGTTCATGCGGCCCTCGTGGGAAAACGCGGTGCCCATACGAGCAGTGCGCGTTGGAAGCACGCAGTCAAACATATCAATGCCACAAGCAACACCACGAATAAGCGTAGTTGGATTGCCAACACCCATAAGATAGCGAGGCTTATTACGAGGCATGTAATCTGCGCAAAGTGGAGCCAGTGTCTCAAACATTACCTCGTGAGGCTCACCAACGGAATAGCCGCCAATGCCATAACCAGGGAAATCACCAATGGACTCAAGGTGCTCAATTGAGCGCTTGCGCAAATCAAGATGCATGCCACCCTGAACAATGCCAAAGAGCGCCTGATCAGGTCGAGTGTGAGCGTTAAAGCACCTCTCTGCCCATGCACTTGAAAGCTCAACACCACGCTCAACTTTTTTGCGCTCTGCGGGATAGCCCACGCACTGATCAAGCTGCATAACAATATCTGCACCAAGGTTCTGTGCAATCTGCATGTTAGTTTCTGGCGTCCAATACGACCATGCGCCGTCGTAATCTACCGCACGGAATTTAACGCCCTCATCAGAGAGCTTCATAAACTCCTCGTGGCTAAAGACCTGGAATCCACCTGAATCCGTAAGGATGGGTCCATGCCACTGCATAAAGTCATGCAAGCCCCCCATCTGTGCAACCAGCTCATCTCCGGGACGTTGAGACAGGTGATACGTATTTGCCAAAATAATCTTGGCGCCAAGGTCACGAACGGTATCGGTCATCAAACCTTTAACGGTTGCCTTGGTTCCAACCGGCATGAAAATAGGCGTTGGAATATCGCCATGAGGCGTATGGAAGATGCCGGCGCGTGCCTGCGTCTTAGGATCTTCAGCGAGAAGTTCGTAGGTAAACCAAGAATCTTCTTTTTTCTCTGCCCAATTTTCTGTGTGTACGCAAGAAATTTTGGTGGTAAAACCCTGTGCTTTTTTGGAGCCGTCTGGCATGTACCCTCGATTACAACGTGCGAAGAGCATCAACTAAAGCAGTCTTGCTCTCTGTCTTCTGATCTTTCATTTTTATCACACGTGCAGGGCATCCCGCTACCACGGCGTTTGCTGGAACATCCTCAACTACTACAGCACCTGCTGCTACAACAGCACCTTCTCCAACGCGAATACCCTCAATAACCACGGCATTTGCACCAATAAGGACGTTATCTTCAATAATAACTGGCGTAGCAGATGCAGGCTCAACAACACCAGCAAGAACAGTGCCGGCACCAATGTGGCAATTCTTGCCAACGGTTGCACGGCCGCCCAAAACAGCACCCATATCAATCATGGTACCTTCGCCAATAACGGCGCCGATATTAATAACAGCACCCATCATAATGACGGCATTGTTGCCAATCTCAACGCGCTCACGAATCAGCGCACCTGGCTCAATACGGGCGTTTACGTCCTTCATGTTAAGCAGAGGAACACCGGAGTTTCGACGGTCATTCTCGATATCAAAATATTCAAATGCGTCTGCATTCTGCTCTACAACACGTTTGAGCTCAGACCAGTCACCAAAGACAACCTTTGAGCTGCCCTCGCCATACACGCGAGAAGAGCCGTAAGACACAGAAGCACTCTCGCGTTCTTTAACGTACAGCTTAACGGGGGTCTTCTTCTCTGAAGTAGCAATGTAGTTAATAATTTCCTGGGCGTCCATGTGCGTCCTTTCTTAGCCAAACAGGCACTGACTTATAGAGGCCAGCGCGTGCATTTATCCAAAAATCAACTCTTCGAAGGTATAAAAACCTGGAGTTTTTGTAAGTAATTTCTCGGCACACGCAACTGCACCGTTCACAAAAATCTGACGAGACGTTGCACGATGAGTCAGACATACTTCCTCATCCTGTCCAAAGAAGTGCACCTCATGAGTACCAGCAACAGTACCGCCCCTGAGCGCAAACACGCCAATCTCATCTTTAGTGCGAGCTCCACAAAAACCCTCGCGCCCAGAAACAACGGGACGAGTACCCTCTGGATCAATAGCAGCAAGCAGCAGCTTTGCGGTACCCGACGGAGCGTCAACCTTCTGGTTGTGATGCGTTTCCACAATCTCGGTATCCCAGCCGTTAAGTGCCTCAGCAGCCATAGCTACCGCGCGCTTCAACACGGCAACGCCAACCGAATAATTTGCTGCGTGGATCACGGGTACACTCTCCCCTAGCTGCTTCAACTCAAAAAGCTGCTCTGGCGAGAAACCCGTGGTGCCAGAAACAAGCGCACATCCGCGCTCACGTACAAAGCCGACAACAGCATCAAAGGCTGCAACTCCAGAGAAATCCACAACAACATCAGGCGTCTGCTCAACGGTGCCCAGTTGATTGATATTCTCGTGACCAAACGCACCAAGCACCTCAAAACCGTGGGCAATCAGGGTTTGCTCAATGAGCTTTCCCATCTTGCCGGTACCAATTACTACTGCACTAGGCATCAAGAAGACCAGCCTTTCTCATAGTATTCTCAAGCAGCTCTGCATGCTCTTCTGTCATCTTCCATAGAGGCAAACGATAATTCTCTTCCATAAAGCCCATGCGAGCCAGTGCTGCCTTTACAGGAATTGGATTAACCTCACAGAAGAGCGCATGAACCAGGTCAAGATACTGAAGCTGTAGCTCACGGGCAAGAGAAACCTCGCCGCGGTGCCATGCAGCCACCAGGTCATGAACCATCTTTGGATTAAGGTTAGACCAAACAGAAATAACGCCAGAGGCACCCAAGGAAAGCAGAGGCACAATCATGTCGTCATTTCCTGACCACATAGTAAAGTCATCGCTCAGATAACGAGCAACCTTTGTTGCGTATGCAATATCTCCAGAAGCCTCTTTAATACCCCATGCATTTGGATGTGCAGCAAGCCTCTGAACGTTGCGCTCAGAAATAGAGCAGCCTGTTCTACCAGGGATGTTATACAAAATGCAAGGCACATCAACGCGGTCTAATACATACGAGAAGTGCTGGTAGATGCCCTCTTCGTTACTCTTGTTGTAGTAAGGAGTAATGAGCAGAAGACCATCAACACCTGCCTTCTCTAGAGCCTCTGCTTTGCGCAAAGACTCAGCAGAAGAGTTGGAACCAGCACCGCCAATAACAGGAACTCTGCCCTGAACCCTGGCAAGGATTGCCTTAACTACCTCGATGTCCTCCTCATCTGTCATGGTTGCGGACTCGCCGGTAGTACCAAGGGCCAGAATACCGTCAATTCCCTGTTCAATCTGGAAGTCAACAAAATGCTCAAGTGCTTCAAAATCAATATTTCCCTGAGCATCAAATGGGGTTACTAAAGCGGTGATTGCACCAGTTAAATTCTTCATGTCCATAGTTTTTCTCGCCCTCTAACGTGTGGTGTTTATAGTTGTTTGTTGCGCAAGATCAGAAAAGTCTGAGCCATCAAATGCAAGCGTTGCAAAGTAATCGGCTTCCGTCTCAGCACGACGAATAAGTTGCACGGACTCATCTTCTAAAAGCAGCAGCTCAGCGGAGCGCAGACGGCCGTTGTAGTTATAGCCCATCGAGAAACCATGAGCGCCGGTATCATGAATGAACAAGAGGTCACCCACAGCAACCTCTGGGAGCTGACGGTTCTTTGCAAACTGATCGTTATTCTCGCAAAGACCTCCCACAACGTTGTACGTATGTGTTTGAGGAGCATCCTCTTTGCCCATAACAGTGATGTGATGATAGGCATCGTAGATTGCAGGACGCATAAGATTTGCCGCACAAGCATCCACGCCAATATAGTGACGATACGTCTCTTTTTGGTGCAAGACGCGGGTGACAAGTGCGCCGGCCGGACCCAAAAGCCAACGTCCAAGCTCGGTATAGATAGAAATATCGCCCATACCAGCAGGAACTAGGACCTCTTCAAAGGCACGTTTGACCCCCTGACCAATAGCTAAGACGTCAGGCTCAACCTGGTCTGGCTTATACGCCACACCAATACCACCAGAAAGATCAATAAATCCAATATGAATATCAAGTTCTGTGTGCAGCTTAACAGCCAGCTTAAAGAGAATGCGCGCAAGGTTTGGATAGTAATCTTCCTCTTGAGCGTTGCTGGCTAGGAAGGCATGAAGACCAAACTCAGTCACGCCTTTGTCCTTTAGATACGCAAACGTCTGGAAAAGCTGCTCTTCTGTCATGCCAAACTTAGCATCATCGGGATTTCCAATAATGCCGTTTTGCGACTCAAACACACCGCCTGGATTCAGGCGTGCACACATGACCTGGGGCATGTTGCTTCCCACTGCTTCTTCAAGTGTTGTAAGCATGTCGCCGCCAGCGTCTAAGTTAATAATGGCTCCCAGCTCATGAGCGCGAGCAAAGTCAAGCACCGTAGTGTCGTTTGACGAGAGCATAATGTTTTGGCCAGTAACTCCACAGGCTTTTGCAAGGGTGAGCTCGGTAGCATTTGCACAGTCACAGCCACAACCAAGCTCTGCCAGCAATCTCACAATGTAAGGATTTGGCGTAGCCTTAACCGCAAAGTACTCTTTAAAGCCAGCATTCCAGCTAAAAGCCTCTTGTAACAGCTTTGCGCGACGAACAATCTCTGCCTTGTTATACAGGTGAAATGGCGTTGGATACGTCTTAGTGATTGCCTCTAGGACATCTACAGAAACAAACGGTTTCTTACTCAAAGCTCCCCCTCAAATTGGGGGCACAATACACCGTCAAAGTAGCACCCCCGAAATCTCGGACAGTCTTGCATGTATTTCATACAAGCCCACCTGACAACCATGCCTGATTGCCAAGTTCGGCGAACCTCGCCTCCTTCTGGGGTCACTGCCTGCCGACTAACCCAGAACCCATCGTGCTCGCTCCTCTATTGACAGTAAAACCCTACCACAGAAAGCTCTGTATTTGGGCTAGTTTTGTTCTTCTCGCAAAGTATTAACAAAAGTCTTGAGGCGAGAAAGGCCTTCTGCTAGATTTTTGTCAGAAGCAGCATAACTGATACGTACATAGCCCTCAGCGCCGAAGAAAACACCAGGTACCAGTGCTACACCAAACTCCGCAATTGCACGCTCACAGAACGCCTCAGAATCAAGAGCAAATTCCTTGATTGAGGGGAATGCGTAGAAGGCACCTTCTGGCTCTTCAACAGGAAGTTTCATATCTTGAAGCGCAGAAATTACAATCTGCCTGCGCTTTTGATAGTTTGTGCGCATAGGCGTGACATCGTAAGAAAGTGCATAGAGAGCAGCTGGCTGCAAAAATGAAGGAATAGAAGACACTAGCTGGGCGTGAACCTTTCCAATATCTGTCGCAAGCTCATCAGAGGTAGCAACCCAGCCAAGTCTCCAACCCGTCATTGCCCATGGCTTTGAGAAACTATTTGTCACAATGCAGCGATCAGACAAATCTGGGTAGAGCTCAACAAAATGTGGAACGTCCTCAACATAGGCAAGCTCTCTATAAACGTCATCACACAAAACATAAAAGCCGTGTTTGCGGGCAAGTTCCGCTACCGCATCAAGCGACTCTTTTGTATAAACACATCCCGTAGGATTGTTAGGAGAAGTCAGCACAATAAGCTTTGTCTTCTCTGAAATCTTTGATTTAAGCTGCTCAGCATCAATCTGGAAATGATTGTCGCTGGTATCAAGCGGCACGACTACACCACGATTAAGCTGGCAGAGTGTTTTGTATACCAGATACGCTGGTTCAGGAATGATAACCTCGTCACCTGGATTCATAAGGGTCAGCATAGTTGCAGAAATGGCTTCCGCAGCTCCCACGGTAACTACAATGCCGTCTGGGCCTACCTTCATACCACGAGCAGACTCCCAGGCAGCAATGGCCTCCCTAAGTTCAAGAGTACCAACGTTGGGTGGATAATGCGTGTTTCCAGCTGCAAGTTCTCTGTCTACTAAGTTGCAAATAGGAGCTGGAGTGTCTTCTCCCGGCTCTCCAATAGTTAAAGAAATACATCCTGGTGTTGCAGCAGCAAGTGCCGAGAAACGCCTGATACCAGAGGGTTTGAAAAGCTCTAGTGTTGTATTTCTTGTTAGTGGCATACAAACTCCTCAACATACTTTCAATCCATAATAGTTATTATTTAAATCATACGACACTTGATTGATACGAGGTTCGCATGAAAAGAGTTTTGTCTCTTGGCCTTAAGTTTATTATTGGCCTTCTAAAAAGGGTTCTTGCACCACTTTTCAAATTTGTAGGCGGGCTTTTTGTTCTAGCTTTACTGGTTCTTGGTGGATATGCCCTCTACCTGCAGCTTAATTACTATCGCATTCCTGACAATACTCCCGTATCCAATCAAGGTGCCTCTCCTGAAACTACAACCGTACAGGTAGGCCAAACCTACACAGCTTCAACCTACAACATTGGCTTTGGTGCTTACACCCCTGATTACACCTTCTTTATGGATGAAGGCATCATGCAGGATGGCACGCGCACCGTAGGAACTCACGGCCGTGCTGTCAGCAGAAACTCCGTGCTTTACACCACAAACGGTGCCCTGAACACCGTTTCTTCTCTGAATGGTGGTACAGCTCCTGACTTTATTCTTTTCCAAGAGATTGATACTTCATCTGACAGAAGTTGGCATGTGAATCAAGTTTCTGAAGCAGAGAGCCGCTTTGGATCCTACGCATCATATTTTGCTCAGAACTTCCACACCGCGTTTCTCGCCTATCCACTCACAGAGTTCCACGGAACCTCTAACTCTGGAATTCTGACGCTTTCAAACGTACTTGCTTCAAGCGCAACTCGTCGTACCTACCCCATTGACGAGTCGTTCCCAACAAAATTCTTTGACCTAGATCGCTGCTTTATGATTACGCGCTATCCCACAAGCGATGGTCATGAGCTGGTACTTATTAACAGTCACATGTCTGCCTACGACAAAGGTGGCACCAGTCGCGCGCAGCAGCTTGCACTTCTAACCAAAATAATGTCTGAGGAGCGCGCTAAGGGTAATTACGTTATTGCGGGTGGCGACTGGAACCATGCCATTTCGGGCTCACTTACACTCTATCCTTCTGTTCAGCAGGTACCAGACTGGGTAGCAGAACTCAAAGATTCTGATTTGCCAGAAGGCTTTAGCGTTGTAGCTCCAGACAACCTCAACGACGTTCCTACCTGCCGCGGAGATGATATTCCTTACGAGAAAGACAAGACGTACACCACCACAGTTGATGGCTGGATTGTCTCAGATAATGTTATTGCAACCGCCAGAAACATTGACACGCAATTTGCTTACTCGGACCACAACCCGGTTCTGTTGTCTTTCACCCTAAAGGGCGCAGAATAGGGTTATCCGCCTTTCGATATATTCATATTATGTGCGTGTTATACCTATATTACGCACATAATTGTTGACTTTATCGTCTTTATCTTGTATAACAAAATTACAGGAAAGGCGGGTCATTATGGCAAAAGTAAGCACAAATATAAATTTGGATCCAACGCTTAAAAAGAATGCCCAGGAACTTCTCAGAGATTTAGGCATGGATCTTACTACTGCTATTACCATTTTTCTTCGTCAGACTGTTCGTGAGCAGGGAATCCCTTTTGAAATCAAACGAGAAATTCCTAATGCTCAAACTATAGAGGCTCTTAATGAATACACCAACATGAAAGAGCATCCAGAAAATTACAAGCACTATGCCTCATTCTCCGACGCAATGTCGGAGGTCCTAGATGCTTAAAATCTTTTAGAACCGGTTCTCATTCTGATCTCTTTTAAAACTAAAGAATAATTTCTGTTTTGTTGTAACCACAACAAAAGCTACATGGAAGTCCTGTCACACTTTGGGTATAAAGTAAGCCATAGTAGACTTTCTAAACCCATCCGAGAGGAGCCCGTATGGCACAGGTTCTTGATTTAAGCAAATCAGTTTATGAGATTTGCACTAAGTACCCCGTTATTAAAGGCCTCATGGCAGAAAATGGCTTTGCCGAGATTACCGAGCCAGGCCGTCTGCAGACCATGGGTCGTTTTATGACCATCCCTAAAGGTTGCGACCACAAAGGCGTAGACCTTGAGGAGCTCAAAGCAATCTTCCGCGCTCACGGCTTTACCATTCTTGGTGATGAGGAGCCTGTAGCAACAGAAGCCCCAGCTGACGAGAAACCCGCAGAGGCAGAGAACGCACCTATCGCGCAGACTCCTGAGGAGCGCAAAGCTCTTATCGCCCAGTACCTTGAGCGCCTCAACGACGGCGAGGACATCGAGGCTGTTCGCGAGGACTTTACCCGTAACTTCAAGGACGTCTCTGGCTCAGAGATCTCTAACGCTGAACAGGAGCTTATTGCTGGCGGCGTTCCTATGGAGAAGGTCCTGAAGCTCTGCGACGTTCATGCTGCCCTCTTTGAAGGCAAGGTTTCCTGCGCACCAACAGGTGCTGTTGAAGAGACTCCTGGTCACCCTGTTTGGACCATGCGCCAGGAGAACGACCGCATTCTTGCCTTTATCCACGACCGCGTTGCTCCAGATGTTAAGCGTGCTCGCACCCTTACCGAGTCTTCCAGCAACGAAGAGTGCGCTGGCGTCGCAGCAATTCTGAAGGCTGATATGGACGCCTTTGACGAGGTCTTTGTTCACTACAAGCGCAAGGAAGAACTGCTCTTCCCTCATCTTGAGCGCCACGATATCACTGGTCCTTCAAAGGTTATGTGGGGTAAGGACGACGAGGTAAGAAACGCTGTTAACGGTGCAGAGGCTCTGCTCGAGACTGCATACGGCCAGTATGATGCAGGCCTTATGGCAGCCGTTGCTGACTACCTGGATGAGGCTATTGAGGGTGCTGAGTCCATGGCATCCAAGGAAGAAAACGTCCTCATCCCACTTTCCCTTGAGCACCTAACTGCTACTCAGTGGACCCAGATTGCTGCTGAAGAGAACGAGTTTGGTCACGCATTTGGCGTCAATCCTCCTTCATGGCACGCAGATCCTCTTGAGCTTGCAAACGACAAGCTTAAAGAGATGGAAGCCGCAGCCGCTATAGACGAGAATAACGCTGAAGCAGAAGAGGAAGCAATTTCTGCTGACGGTAAGGTCAAGCTCTCTACCGGTGAGTTCACCATTCCACAGCTTGAGGCTGTCTTTGCAACCATTCCGCTTGACATTACCTTTGTTGATGCAGATGACAAGACACGTTACTTCAGCCACGGCGACACCCGTGCTTTCCCTCGTCCTAAGAGCTGCCTTGGCCGCGACGTATATGACTGCCATCCACCAAAGAGCCAGGAAGCTGTTCGTCGCATCCTCACCGAGTTCAGGAGCGATCGCAGCGACTCCTCCGAGTTCTGGTTTGAGGTCAGAGATAAGTTCCTCTACGTCCGTTACTTTGCTGTTCGCGATGAAGAGGGCAACTACCTGGGTGCTCTTGAAACTACTCAGGACATCGGCCCAATCCGCGCTCTTAAGGGTGAGAACCGCAGAGGCTCCGACAACTAAGATCTTACGCACGCAAAGCTCTTAAGTACTCCTTAAAAATTTTGTATGACTCGGTAGGCGATGTGTCCTTTTTACGGCACATCGCCTACACTATTTCTGGCCAAAAGAGAGGAGCCTCAGTGCTACAACGTCTACTAGGCACTAAGTATGCATATGCCATCGTTGCAACTTGTATTGTCATCATGTTTTTGCCGTGCGCCATTATCCTTACGTGCTTTGGCATCTTTATCACACCAGTTTCACAATACTTTGGCGTTCCCCGCGTTGCCTTCTCTGCGGTCTTCTCGGTACTCTGCATTGCCATGACGGTAGCTTTGCCATTCATAGGCAAGTTCTATAAAACGCACGATACTCGACTAGTTCTTTCTGCAAGCGTTATCATTTGCGCAATTTCATACGGAGCTATGTCAGCAGCTCAAGAGATGTGGCATTTTTATCTCTGCGCAGTAGGACTTGGTATTGGCGTACCTGCGCTCATGTTCTTGTGCGTCCCTGCCCTCATCAACGATTGGTTTGATCAGCGCGTTGGTACTTTTATGGGCCTCTGCTTTGCATTCACCGGCATTGGTGGCACTGTCTTTAACCCCATTGGATCTGCCATTATCTCCTCTGGCCCTGAAGGTTGGCGCGCTTGCTATCTGATTTTTGCCCTGGTTATGCTTGTAGGAACACTCCCCTTCACCCTTTTTGTGGTGCGCGAGAAACCCCAAGACCTTGGCCTTACCCCTCTTACCTTCTCCTCTACTGACGAGAAAAACGTTGAGGTTGCAGAGGCTTCTTCAACCGACATCTCTGCTGATGACGCAATGAAATATCCAGAGTTTTATATGGTCGCTGCGTTTTACGCGCTCATTACCTTTAACCAGCAAATCTCTCAGTACTTCCCTAGCTATGCCGCAACGTTTGCAGAAACCGCTCCTGCAATTGCAGCGGCTACGGGCCTTCTTGCTGGAGCAACTATGCTTGGACAAGCAATTGGAAAGGTACTTCTAGGTGCATTAAGTGATATTTCGGTAAAACTTGCCTGTTTTGTAGGAATTGTTTCGGGTATTGTTGGCTTACTTATGCTGGGAATTAAGCTTCCAGTGCTGCCACTTCTGCTTGCAGGAACCTTCCTTTTTGGAATTGCCTATGCCCTTACAACAGTCGGTTCACCGCTTTTGGTGCGCGCTGTCTTTGGCAAAAAAGATTCCACTCTTATCTACTCAAGAATTGCTGGCGTTAGCAGCTTTGTCTCTGCTTGTGCGCTGATTATTTGGAGCCTGATTGTAGACGGCTCGGCCCAGGGTTTCTTGGTGCTCTTTGGTATAGGTATTGTACTGATGAGCAGTTGCCTAGCGCTCGCGCTTACCGCACTTAAGCGCGCTGGCAAACGAGCATAAGATTATCTGGCTCTGCTGGGTCTGCTTCTGGATCCAAAGGAACAATCTCCACCTGCTCAAACACCGTGCGAGCAGCGTCCATGAGCTCATCAAGCTGATGTGCACCCTCTCCTACCTGTGCAGAAACTACATTTGTGAGATATCTTCCGCCAGGAGTAAGACATTGCGCCACTTGGCTCATCCACTCAACGGTCATCATAGCCGCAGGGGGAACTTCTCCGCTAAAGCAGTCGTTTAAGATAGCGTCATAGCGCCTATTATCAGAGGTAGCTAGGCTCTTTATATACTCTACGCCATCAGCTACCTGTACCTGAAGCCTACCTTTGCTCTCTCTAATAGCTTCATCCACAAAGAAGTAGCTATGAGCTAGAGCTGCAATTTTAGGATCAAGCTCCAGCGCATCACAAGAAACCTCTGGATGATGAGCAACTAAATAGCGAGGATACGAGCAGCCGCCGGCACCAATCATTAAGACTGAGTGCACGTGACAGGCAGCTTCAAACAGCAAGTCGTACAACTCAAGATAAGGAAATACCAGCTGATTCTTTCTAGAATCTGTGTACGTTGCACTTTCATAGGCGCCGCCCTGCCACAACACACGTATTTCTCCACCCTCACCATCTGAGATGGGAAATACCAGTGCTGGACCACTCAGCGCCTGAGGTTCAACGTAAATACCTGCACAAGTTAGGAGCTCCATATCATGAGCAGTAAGCTGTTTTTCTGACATGGAACTCCTTCAGGTAATGAGTTGTATGTGATGTAGGTAAGTATAGCTAGTACACAGGGTTTCTCGCCAGGTACTACCTCAACTCAAACGAATCAGCATCGGTGATGCAGACGCAGGTGTCATAGAACGCCTTGAGTGCCTGGTATCCCAAAAGTGTGTCTTTGGTACCGGCGGTCTCGTAGACGGAGTGCATAGCAAGCTGTGGCAGACCCACGTCAACAGCATGCATGCTTGCTTGAATGTTGGAGAGATTGCCCAGAGTTGATCCACCTGGCATATCGCTCCTGTTAGCAAAGACCTGGTAAGGAACGTTTTGCTGCTTCCAAATTGCCTCGACAATGGCGCGGCTAAACGCATCTGTGCAGTAAGACTGACGTGCTGCTTCCTTAATAACCATGCCACCATTAAGATAAGGCTTGTTGGCCGCATCGTGCTTCTCGGGATAATTAGGGTGCACCGCATGAGCATTGTCGCAGCTTACCAGCAAAGATGCCGAGAGCGCACGGTAGTAATCTTCTTGCGTAAAGCCAAGTGTAGCGTTAATGCGCTGCAGCGTATCTTTAAGAAACGTGGACTTTGCGCCCTGCTTGGTATTTGAACCAACTTCCTCATTGTCAAAGCAGGTGTATACAGAGATGTCCTGCTCATTTGAAGACGCAAGGAAAGCCTTGAGTGCTACAAAGGCACACTGCAGGTCATCAAGGTGACCGGCGGAAACAAACTCCTTCTTAGCGCCCCAAATTCGGCCGCCCGTGTGATCAACTAAGAACAAATCGCGAGAAAGAATGTCCTCTTGAGACACACCTGCTGCGTCTGCTACCAGGGCGTTAAAAGCACCAGGGTTGAGTTCTCCAGCACTGAAGAGTGGCATCAGGTCTTTAGCACGGTTGAACTCTGGCGAGAGACCATTTTTGTGCTCAAGATGAATAGCCAAGCTTGGAATCATGACAACATCGTCTTCAATGTTAACCAGCCTGGACTCTACCTTGTTTCCTACTTTGACCAACACGCGACCAGCAATGCCCAAAGGACGATCAAACCAGGTGTGGTCAAGCATGCCGCCGTATGCCTCAGTGTTCAGGCGAAGTGAGTTGCCCTCACCAGTAAGCTCTGGCTGAGCTTTTACCTTGTAAGTTGGAGAATCGCCGTGGGCAACGGCAAGCTGGAAATGGTAAGGAGCATCAGTGGTTGAGGTTTGGGGCTCACGGTACTTCTCGCCAACTTTCCAGGCAACAATTGAAGAATTATTGCGCGTGGTAAAGTAAGAGCCGCCTGGCCGAACATCCCAAGAAGAGCCCTCAGAGAGATAAGTGAAACCGTTTTCTAACAGGTACTCTTTGATGGTTTGCGTGGTATGAAACATAGAAGGGCTCTGCTTAATAAAAGCAAGGAGCTCCTCAGAAAGAGCAAGTGACTCATTCAAATCAGACATGCGTAAAACCTTTCATAGAACTGTGTTGCACTCAACAGCCTAGCACGCATTTTTAGTGAGGCGCGCACTTTCTAGAAAATGACGCAAAGAATACGCGCTTCAGGGTAGATACTTATATGTTGAACTAATTCTCACCCACCAAAGCGAGAGTGTATGGATATCAATCAAGCTATTGAGCACGCAAATGCGTTTGTCATACCTGGCCTTCTTGTTGATGATCAGTCCATCATCGGCGAGGTCAACAAAAATTGTGATGCCATTAAAACGCTGCTTGATGCCTGGAAGGAAGCGCCACTTGGCCAAGAACCTGTAGAGTTTTCTGTCATTCAGCAGCTTGCTGATAGAACGCGCTCGCTGTGCGACACCTACGGCGTGGAGAGGCTTAGAAACCATCGAGGTGTTGGCCTCTCTCGCGGTCTTTCCAACGACGATCTTGCGGCAGCCGTTGCAAAGATGCAGCGCCGTCGCCCTAAGGCTGTCTTTAAAACCGCAGGTCCACTTCTTAACGACTTGCAAATTGCGTATGTCGAGAAGAGCGTTTCTGGCACGATACTGGGCATTGATATTGAGACTACGTCGCGCTTTCCTGAGTTGGGCTACATTGTTAACATGGGCTTTGAGTTCTGGAATCTTGGTCGCAATACTGTTCCTGTAGAGCCTCACACTGCCTACTTTGGCATTCCAGAGATGTACAAAGAAAAGGGCGTCCCACTTGCCGATATTCACCAGATTACCTGGAAAGATGTTGAGGGCAAGAAATCATTTAGAGACGATAAAAAAGCCCAAGAGGCCCTGCTGGCAACTATGAAAAAGATTCCTTTTATGGCCCATAACGCTGCCTTTGAGGATTCTTGGTTCATGTTCAATATTGATGGCTACGCAGAGGCTAGAAAAGCGGGCAAGATTATTGTTATTGACTCTCGCGATATCTGCCGCCGCTTGGATCCAGAAATTAGGTCTCTTCCCCGTGAGTCCTCCCCTGCTGCACTTGAAAACTGGGCGCGTCGTAGGCATACCCTTGCAGCAGACGAGAAAGAACGTCACTTGGGACTTGAAGACGTTGACCTTATGATTCGTACGGTTCAAGCAGAGTTTGCCGACCACAATATGTTTGAAGACTAGGCAACGTTGTCGGTTACCTGTGTTCAAGCGTTATACTAAAGAATGCACAAACTAGATTTTCTCGCTAGAAAATAACTGCCAAGGAGGAGTTTTGTCAGAGAAGCAGGTAAGAGTACGTTTTGCGCCATCCCCAACAGGTAAGTTGCACATCGGAGGTGCACGTACTGCTATCTATAACTGGGCTTTTGCTCGCGCAAACGGTGGCAAGTTTATTCTTCGAATTGATGACACAGATCCTACGCGCTCAACTGAAGAGAACACTCAGATTATTCTGCGCGCCATGAAGTGGCTTGGTCTTGATTGGGACGAGGGTCCAGATAAGGGCGGCAATTGTGGTCCTTACAGTCAGACCGAGCGTCTTGATTTGTATCGCGAGGCAGCAAATAAACTGCTGGCAGAGGGCAAGGCATATCCTTGCTTCTGCACACCAGAGAAGCTTGCTGAAGACAAGAAGGCTGCTGAAGAGCGCCACGACCCCTTCCAGGGCTATCAGCGTACCTGCAGAAACATTGATCCTGCAGAGGCGCAGCGCAGAATTGATGCTGGTGAGCCTTATACCATCCGCATTAAGGTTCCACTGGATCGCGGCGACGTTATTGTTCACGACGCCGTTCACGGTGACGTAACCTTTAACGCTCGCGAGCTTGATGACTTTATCATCTTCCGCTCTGATGGCACCCCAACCTACAACTTTGCAACCGTTGTTGATGACGCTGGTATGGGCATTACCCACATCATTCGCGGTGATGACCACCTGTCAAACACTCCTCGCCAGATTATGGTGTACGAGGCTCTGGGCGCACCTGTTCCAACCTTTGCGCACATCTCCATGATCTTAGGTCCTGACGGCAAGAAGCTCTCCAAACGCCATGGCGCAACTTCTGTTGAGGAGTATCGTGACCAGGGCTATCTTGCGGACGCCTTTGTCAACTACCTGGCCCTTCTCGGCTGGTCGCTTGATGGCGAGACAACCATTGTTCCTCGTGACGTTTTGGCATCTCAGTTCTCTCTGGACCACGTTTCCAAGAACCCTGCTAAGTCCGATCCAGAGCGTCTGAACTGGATTAATGCAACCTACCTTGCAAATATGGACAACCAGACCTTTGCAAAGACTGTTCTGATTCCAGAGCTTGTAGGCGCAGGTCTAGAACCTGTTCAAGGTAGTGCTACTGACGCAGATGAGATTTACGCAACTCGTCCAGGTTGGTATGACCTGCTCTCCGAGATTCTTCGTCCTCGTACTACCGTAAGCCCAGACGTCATTGAGAAGTCCCGCTTCCTGTATGAGGGTGCAAACGTCACCTTTGATCAGAAGAGCGTTGAGAAGGGTCTTACCAAAGACGCTGCTCAGAGCGCAACTGTTCTTGCTGCTGCAAAGACCGCTCTTGAGGGTGTTTCTGAGGACGAGTGGAAGGCCGCAGCAATTGACGCTGCCCTTGAGGTACTTCCAGAGCAGCTTGACCTTAAGAAGCGCGTTGTCTTCCAGTCCATTCGTGTTGCTGAGTGCGGCAACATGGTCTCCCCTCCTCTTGGAGAGTCTATGGAGCTTCTTGGTCGCGAGGTTTGCCTTGCTCGCCTTGAGCGCGCTCTGGAGCTTTGCAAATAACGCGTGAATGCGTGCCTGCCGCGTATTCTTCCAAGCGTAAGTGGGTATCAAAAGTAAAACCACACAAGAGCTGTAAAACAGATGGTTTTGCAGCTCTTTTAACGTTTCCGTTTGTTTAGTTTTGGAGTAGCTATGATTTCTATGTCTGCGTTTGAGGTCCTAGGTCCCATTATGGTGGGTCCTTCTTCCTCGCACACAGCAGGGGCCCTGCGCATTGCCCTGGTTGCACGCTCACTTGCACCAAAGCAGCTGGAGCGCGTTGAGTTTTGGCTCTATAACTCCTTCTCTCATACCCACCTTGGTCACGGCACTGATTACGCTCTGATTGCAGGCATCTTGGGCCTTGCACCAGACGATACGCGCGTCCGCGATGCACTTTCACTGGCAAAAGAAGCCCACCTCAACTACAGCGTTATTGAAAAGGGTGACGACGAAACCCTCCATCCAAACACCGTAGAAATTCATCTCTACGGCGCAGATAACGTCCATGTTTCCGTTATGGGCGAGTCTGTTGGTGGCGGCCGTATTCGCATCTCTGGCGTCAATGGCGTACGCATTCGCATGTCTGGCGATATGCCCACCATTTTTGTTTCACATCGCGATAAACCCGGTGTTCTTGCAGCTCTCACCACTATTCTGGCTACGCAAAACATCAATGTTGCAACTATGCGCACCTTCCGCTCTGAGCGCGGTGGCTTTGCCCACACTGTCTTTGAGATTGACGAGCCTATTGAGCAGAAGGTCCTCGATCTCTTCCAGCTGGCACCTCACGTTTCGTATGCCGCTCAGGTTTCCATTCCAGGAGCAGCTCCACAGGTCACAAACGACGTGCTTTCTGGAGCCTTTGACAACGGCGCAGATCTTCTCGCCAGGTGCTCCAAGACGGGAGCCTCTATTGGCCAGATTATGCGTCAGCGCGAGAAGGACCTGCGACCAGATGCTGACGTAGACGCTGAGATGGCTCATGTTCTTGAGATTATGCGCGATGAAGTTCACGACACTATCAAGACGCCTCGTCAGTCCATTGGTGGTCTGCTCAACGGCCAGGCCAAAACCGTAGCAAACACCCCAACAGCAATCTCAAGTGCGCTTATGGGCACCACGCAAACACGAGCCGTTGCCTACGCTATGGCCGTGCTTGAGCGCTCAGCAACCATGGGTGTTATTGTTGCTGCTCCTACTGCAGGCGCTTCTGGCGTTGTACCAGGATCGCTTATCTCGGTAGCAGAAGAGATTGGCGCCACCGACGAGCAAGTTATTTCTGCACTTTGGAATGCAAGCGCTATTGGAGCCATTCTAACCACCAACGCAAGTGTTTCTGGCGCTGAGGGCGGCTGCCAGGCAGAGGTTGGATCTGCTGCTGCCATGAGCGCATCTGCACTAACTGAGCTCTTGGGTGGCACTCCTCTACAGTGCTTGGACGCTGCTTCTATTGCTATCTCTAACCTTCTGGGACTAGTTTGTGACCCTGTCAGAGGACTGGTTGAGTATCCTTGCCAAGATAGAAACGCTATTGGCGTAGCTGCTGCCGTAAGTTCTTCTCAGCTTGCTCTTGCGGGCGTTGGTAACCCTATTCCGTTTGATGAGGTTGCACACGCTATGGCAGAAGTAGGTGCTGCGCTCCCTGTTTCTCTCAGAGAAACAGCTAAAGGTGGTCTTGCCGCAACTCCAAGCGCTCCTACCGCATGCGCAAGTTGCACCGGCTGTGCCCCTCTTGACCAGGCACTTATTGATGCAGAACGCATGCTCAGCTCAAATACTAGAGACGTTCCTTGCGCTTAGAGATGCGTTTTGTATAATATTTTTTGCTGCAAACAGAATTTCTTGAAATTATTGCTTGCATCTCTGACGAGTCTCCTTTATAGTTATTTCTCGCGCTGATGCGCACGGATGACATCTTGGGATATCGTCTAGTGGTAGGACAGCGGATTCTGGTTCCGTCAACGGGAGTTCGACTCTCTCTATCCCAGCCATGTCCTCCCAGTCATACATGGCCCGTTCGTCTAGCGGTTCAGGACGCCGCCCTCTCAAGGCGGAGATCACCAGTTCGAATCTGGTACGGGCTACCAAATGTTCAAGGACTTCTTCGGAAGTCCTTTTTGTTTATCTCAACACCACTTTTGCTTCTATCGTAAAATAGACCAGTCTGTTTGAAATAACTGTCACGCCCAGTCGTGTGACCCAGAAGTATAAGAATTTTTACTAACACCTTGATTGGATCGGGATGTGGCTTGAGTTCTTCCAAAGTGTAGTTGTCATTATTGCCCTACTCTACGTGCCGGGCGTCATTTTGTTGCATGCTTCCGGCATGCCAAAGTCCTGGGCACTTGTTAGTGCTCCTTTGGTCAGCTGCGCACTCTATTTTATTGAGGGAGAAATCTTTAGCGCACTAAACATCCCCACCCCTTTGGTTGTAATGGTTCTTGTTCCTCTACTTATTGCAGCTCTGGTCAATGGCTACGTTTTTTATGTTGCTCCCAAACACAAAGGGAATTTCAGGAGCGAGAAACCCAACAAATCCGAAGCAATACGCGCTGGCAAGCAATCAACTAGCCCTGTACCTGCATTTATCTGCGAAGAACTCCCCTTCTGGATGCCTCTTCTGTACGTTGCAATTGGTCTTCTTACCGTAGGGCTTCTCTTCTTACCAACCCTGCCCTCTGCCAGCTCCTTTGTTCAGGGCTGGGACATTGTGCATCACTTAGATGTCACGCAGGCAATGATCGAGTCTCAAAAGTACTCATCAATTCACTATGACTTCTACAGCACCATAGAAGCTTCAATTACACCTTGGGAGCCGGGGGCTTCGGGATTTTATCCTTCAGGCTGGAACATCATTGTTGCACTAACAACGCAGCTTGTTTCTACAACCGTTCCTATTGCAGGTAATGCACTCAACTTTGTCAGTGCAGCAATTATCTTTCCGCTCTCAATCTGCTCACTTATTGCAAAAGTTCTTCCCAGACACCGTCTTGCGCTTATCAGTGGAGCTTTTGTTTGCCTAGCATTTTTTGTTTTCCCTTGGTCGCTTCTCATCTACGGACCAATCTTTCCTAACACCGTAGCCTTCTGTGTAATGCCTTCTATTTGGTGGATTTTTATGCAGATGACTCGCTCAAAAACACCAAAACACGACCTTGTCTGGCTTATTGTCATATTTGTTCTTGGCTTGATTACCCTCTTTATCTTGCATCCTTCCACGATTTTCTCGTCAATTGTTGTGCTTTTACCTTGGAGTTTTGCGCGCATTGGAGAATCAAAACGCAGAGTTGTTCTCTTTGGAAAACAAATCAGGCCTGTCACGCTGGCATACGTATTCTTTATCTTTGCGCTAGTTATTTGGTCTGTTTTCTACTACGTTTTGATTGCTCGAGGCGTGGCTCTCAATTTCTGGTGGAGCGCCTACTCTAGCCTGCAAGATGCTATTTTGCACGCCCTTGGTATGGACTTTATTGGACAGTCGTACGCAGGTGGAGAGCTTGTTTCTCCACAACCGGTACTTTCAATCTGCGTGCTTGTAGGCGCTGTGTGGACGTTTAAGCACAAGCAGGCTCGATGGATGGTATCTGCCTTTATATACCTGTCTATACTCTGCATTTTTATTATTACGTTTGACGTTCCTCTAAAGAGATATCTCTCGGGATTTTGGTATACCGACCCATTCCGTATTGCGGCCAGCTGCATCATTATGGCAATTCCACTAGCAGCGCTTGGCCTGGCAACTCTTGCCGAAGCTGCGCTGGAAACGTTTGCCTCCTGGAGAGAAAAAGCTTCTCAGGCTCAGACCAAAGCTCAGACCTGCGTCTTTTGCAACGTTTGGGCTAAACCTCTGATTGCAGGAGCCGTTATTGCGTGTGTAATTGTGCTCAACTATGTAGTCCCCATGCCAAACCTTAAATCAGATAAACCAATTCCTGCTGTTCTTGCTTTTAAACAAGCTTCCGAGAAGGCCTATGGAGATCACTACATTTTGACATCAGAAGAACTTGAGTTTTTGCGCCGTGTTGAGCTTACTGTTCCTGCAGGAGCCGTCATAGCAAACGTACCGCAAGACGGCAGCCTCTGGGCATACGGCACCAATAACTTGCACGTGCTCTGGCGCTTCCCTAACGGCTACGATGCTTCAGAGCGTGCGGCAAGCGCGATTCTTCGTAAAAGACTTAATCGCATTGCAAGCGACCCTGAGGTACTTCAAACGGCACATGACCTTAACGTACAGTACGTTCTTATTCTGAACAACGTAGTTGATTACACAAATGCTCTTACCAGCACCTACAAGCCTGGAACCTTCAGAGGTATTACACAAATAACAGACACCACCCCAGGTTTTGAGGTGGTGCTGGAAGAAGGTTCTATGAGGTTGTACAAGATTACCTTGTAAGAACGCTATGCCTGAATTGCAGAAACTGCGTCCTTAAGCTCCTGAGCACGATCAGTTGCTTCCCATGTAAAGTCTGGGTCTTTACGGCCAAAGTGACCGTATGCTGCCGTCTTAGAGAAGATAGGACGACGCAACTTGAGGTCTCTAATAATGGCGCCAGGACGAAGATCAAAGACCTTCTCGATAGCCTGCTCAATAACAGCATCGTCAACAATACCAGTGCCAAAAGTATCAACCATAATAGACAGTGGATGAGAAACACCAATGGCGTAGGCAAGCTGAACTTCACACTTCTTTGCAAGGCCTGCTGCAACCACGTTCTTGGCAACCCAGCGTGCTGCATATGCTGCTGAACGGTCAACTTTGGTGCAGTCCTTTCCAGAGAAAGCACCGCCACCATGGCGGCCCATACCACCGTAGGTATCAACAATAATCTTTCTACCGGTAAGTCCTGTGTCTCCCATAGGTCCACCAACAACAAAGCGGCCAGTTGGGTTGACGTAAATGTCTGCATTATCCCAAGCAATATTGACCTCACCCATAACAGGTGCAATAACGTGGTCGATCATATCCTGCTTGATGACAGACATGTTTTCAATCTCTGGAGCATGCTGCGTGGAAACAACAATGGCTGTGACCTCAACGGGTTTCTCGTCCTCATAACGAACGGTGACCTGAGTTTTGCCATCTGGACGCAAATACTCAACCTCACCAGACTTACGCACCTCTGAGAGGCGCTGAGCTAGACGCTGAGCCAGATATGCAGGCATTGGCATAAGAACATCAGTCTCGTCAGAGGCAAAACCAAACATCATACCCTGATCGCCTGCGCCGATAAGATCAAGCGGATCGGTGGTGCGTCCTGCCTGCGTGTCATAGGACTGATCAACGCCCTGAGCAATATCGGGGCTTTGTTCGTGAATGAGGCTTAAAACGCCGCAGGTCTCGCAGTCAAAACCATATTTAGCGCGGTCATAGCCAATATTTCTGAGAGTATTACGAACAATCTCCTGGACATCAACGTAGGATTGAGTGCGAATCTCTCCAGCCACCACAATTGTTCCTGTAGTAGCAAAGGTCTCACATGCACAACGAACGTTATCCAAGCAAGCTGGAACACCACTTGGAGATACGTATCCACGCTCCTCAAGCTCCGCCTCTTTTGCCAAGATTGCGTCAAGGATTGCATCAGAAATCTGATCACAAACCTTGTCTGGATGTCCCTCAGTAACACTCTCTGAGGTGAACAAATAGTTTTTGTGTGCCATGAACTGTCCTTTCACACATGGCTTCTGGGAATAAACCTTGCGTTTTTCTACGCGCAATTAGTACTACTATACCCAGACGTACGCGGATAAGGTGGTAAATAGTAAAAATACCTTCTATTAATGCGTCTTGGCATCTAAGCCAATGCCGGTAAACATAAGACTAAGAAGGTCCTGCGAAAGTTGAGAAGAATCTTCTGCTCCACGACGTTCTCCCATTAAACCAATGGCAGAAAGCACAAGAGCTCCTGTAATAGAACATGCAGCAAGTCTTGAATTAATGTCTTTGCGAACAAATCCTCGCTCTTTTCCAAGCTCAAGCTGACTCACAAGTAAAACCACCACCCTTGAAAGTGGACCCTCAATATTAGTGATAAGGGCTTGTTCTGAGCTAGCAAGCTTATTAATAAGCGCCAATACCAAAGGTGAGTCTGGCAAAATATGGGATGCAAGTTCTGTGACAATTGCATGAAGTGTCTCTATCGAGGCAGGCTTATTTTCAATTGAACGTGCAATGTCTTTTGCAAGTTCATCAACACTTTCATCAAAGATTGCTTGCAAAAGTGCTTCTCTATCAGAAAAATAGTAATAGAGCGCCCCTTTAGAGAGATGTGCGCGCTGAGAAATCTCACTCATTTTGAAATTAGTATTTCCACGTGCAAGCATAAGTTCTGTAGTTTCATGCATAATACGCTTACGTGTAGCAGCACTCTTTTTAGTGCGAGCTTCAGCTCTTATGTGTGACACCGATGCAGCTACTGTGCCCACAACTTCTTGTGTGTGGTTATGCGCGTGAGCAAGATAGGTCATTACATCGGCCACAACATCTGTGTTTTTCTCGCTCATAAATCCCCCATTACATCAAATACCAGCAAAAACAAAATTTATTTCCTATGTATCACTATAACGTTTATGTGAAAAACAAAAAATATCAAGTTAAGTATGTTTCTACATACAAGAAATGCTATGCTACTTTCTCGATTTTTGAATAGTGTTCAAAAATCTGGGAACAAGAAGCTCGTCCGTACAAACACCTAGAAAACGCTTGTAGATCTATATAAGGAGTACTCATGAACGTGGCTTGGAATATATTCCTACACGACATAAAACGTATCCTAAAAAATCCCATAGCCGTCCTCGTAACTATTGGTGTTTGTATAATCCCCTCTCTCTATGCGTGGTTCAATATTGCCGCAAACTGGGACCCCTATAAAAACACACAAACAATGCCTATTGCTGTAGTTTCTGAAGACGTAGGCGCTGAAGTAGGCAGCCAAGGACACATTAATGCAGGAGACTTAGTGGTAGACAAGCTTAAAGACAATGGTCAGCTGCAGTGGACTTTTGTTTCAAAGGAAGAAGCATTAGATGGAGTGTATTCAGGTCGTTTTTATGCAGCAGTAGTTATTCCTTCAAACTTTACGCAAAGTCTGGCAAGCGTTATTTCTGGAAATCTTGAACATCCTCAGATTGAATATTTTGTAAACGAGAAACTCAATCCAGTTGCACCCAAGGTCACGGACTCGGGAGCAAAGACTATTGAAACACAGATAAATGAGCAATTCTTATCAAAAGTTGCTGAAGTAATTTCTGAACATGTTGTTGATCTTGCTGGAACTATCTCTTCACAAGTAATTTCTTCTGAAACTGGGCTTGCTGGCGATCTTGCTCAGACAAGCAATAACTTAAACGAGATCTCTTCTAACATTGCGCAAACAAGCACCGCTCTTGCAGATGCTCAAACAACCCTTGCACATACACAATCAACACTTGATATTCTCATTAAGGCATCTGACAGTTCTCATCAAACGCTCGCTGACATTACAAGTCAACTGACTCAGGCAAGAAATGACACTACTACCCTTGCATCAAAACTCTCTAGTGCACTTGCCGTTGGTTCAACACAGCTCACCAATGCATCGAATAAAGCAAACACTGCAGTAGGTGCCATAACAGGACGCGTATCTACCGCCTTAAGCACGGCAGAAGGAAGCGTTACCTCAGCTCAGTCGCTAGTTCAATCACATCAACAACTTCTCCAGGAACTTTCAGCTTTAAGACCGCTAGTTCCTACGTTCCAACAAGATCAATTTGATTCCGTGATATCTACCCTCACAACGCAAGTATCCAATGAACAAGCCGCTCTTGTACGAGTTCAAGTTGCAGTTAGTGATCTTGAAGCAAACAACAGCTCACTTTCTTCTGTATCCAACTCACTGAATAGCACTATTACTACAAGTGTCTCTGCAGTAGCTGACGCGCAAAATACTCTTGCTACAACAACCATCCCTGGCCTCAATGCCGCCTATGACTCATTCTGGGGAGCTGCAAACACGCTCTCTAGCACTACCGCAAGCATTAAACCTACGCTTCTTCAAATAAAAGCTATTCTTTCCCAATTAGAGAACACCCTTGCACAAGCTCAAGACGCTTCTCAACTAACGCAGAATTCGCTCTCCAATAGCGCTCAAACGTTTAGTAATCTTGCCGCAGATGCAAGTCTTATTCAGAGTTCAGAGTTTATGAAACTTTTGCAAAACACCATGGCTCTGGAACCAAGTGATATTGCAGCGTACATGGCAAAACCAGTAACTCTTACCAATCAAGTTGTCTATCCAGTTGCCAACTATGGATCAAGCGTTGCTCCGTTTTATACCAATCTTGCCCTATGGGTAGGCGGCTTTGTTCTCATTGCCATTTATAAGCTTGAGGTTACGGACAAAGAAATAGGTATTGTTACACCCTGGCAAGCATACTTTGGACGTTGGATTCTTTTCATGATTCTTGGCATATCCCAAGCACTTATTTGCACTATAGGAGACTTAGCTATGGGAATTCAATGTGTCAGTCCTGCTGGCTTTATCTTTGCAGGAATTATTGAATCTATCGTATATGTCAACATTATTTACGCATTCTCCATCGCTTTTAAGCATATTGGTAAAGGCCTCTGCGTGCTTTTTGTTATTTTGCAAATTCCTGGCACTTCCGGTCTCTACCCTATTGAAATGATGCCTGGATTCTTCCAAGCTATTCATCCATGGCTTCCGTTCACCTATGGAATTGCAGCCATGCGCGAATCTATTGGTGGATACTTTGAGACCGCCTATGCAACGCAGCTAACACTTCTCTCCTGCTTTATTATTCCAGCCCTCATCATTGGAGTGGTCCTGCGTCGACACCTGCTTAATATCAATGCGCTCTTTGACAAGAAACTCTCTGAAACTGGCTTTATGATTCACGAGCAGAAGCCACTCACAAAAAGACATCTTTCTCTATCTACTATTACATCAGCGCTTGCTCAGTCCGACATTACAACTGTCCAAGTACAGAAAAATGGCGAGAAATTCCGTACAAAATATCCCGCGCTTAAACGTGCAGGAATTGTATACCTATTAGCACTCCCCCTTATCTTGACTGTTGTTATGTTTGGAGCCTCTCAAAAGCTCTCGTGGCTTATTGTCTGGGTTATTTCAATTGTTATTGGCCTTACCTATCTCATTGTTATTGAATACATCAACGAGAGCATAAATTATAAAAATACGATGTCTGAACTTTCTAAAAACGAGATGCTTGTACTCTTGCAGGAAGAATATGGCTCTGAAAACGGCGCTCAAAGAAGTTTTATAAATTCTTCTATTGCAGATGACAGCTCATCTATGAGTGGCCCCAACACATCAGCTACTTCAAAGCAGGGTGAGTAACATGAAAAAAATTTGGTCTATTTTTCTTGCTGATTTTAAAGCTGTTGCACACAACACCATTGCTCTTGTTGTATGCGTGGGACTAGTAATACTGCCATCTTTATATGCATGGCTTAATATTGAGGGTAGTTGGGATCCATACGGACACACCAATGAAATAAAAATTGCTGTTGCTAACAATGACACAGGATATCAAAGCAATCTTATTCCTGTGCGCGTCAACATTGGTGAACGTATGGTATCTAAACTTAGTGAAAGTACCACTATTCGCTACGTCATTACTTCAAAAGAAGACGCTGAACACGGTGTGCAGTCCGGCGCATATTACGCAGCGCTCCTCATTCCAGAGAATTTCTCGCAAGAGTTACTTTCTTCACTTTCTGGCCAAGAAAATGGTGCAAGTATTACCTATCTAAGCAATCAAAAGCTGGGAGCAATCGCACCTATTGTTACCGATAAAGCTGCAGAATCTGCACGTACAGAGATTGAACAATCTTTTGCGGAGTCAGTTACTGAAGTAGGCGCAGGTCTTATTAGTGAACTCACTAATAACGCGGATGATTCTAATATTTCTTCTGTAGTAACCAAGCTTGATGAGACTCTTGTTCATGGATCTAGAGAGCTCAGAATTGCTGCTAATCATATTGGTGTATATCAGGGACTTATTGATTCAGCTCAACAAATTATTGAGAGCACATCTGATTTGTCCTCAAACAACACGCTCTCCTCAGCACAAGAAACACTTCTACAAGCAGCTGATGGAACGCAACACATGAATGACGCAGCAACAAGCGCTACTCAAGCAGTAGATAGTGCACTTACTCAAACTTCTGCAAGCTTTGATACACTTAATACTTCTATTAATGATGCGCTTGATAATGCTTCAACAACTGCAGGCCATGCCGCTTCTAATATTCAAGATGCTGCAAGTAGAATCGAGCAAGTAAAGAGTGGTTATGAATCGCTTCTTACTTCTCTTCAGTCAGTTAAAGCAGCTCTTCCAGCAAACCTACAAGGACTTCTTGATGCTCCAATTGCCAGGCTTCAGGGGAGCATTGCCACCCTTCAAAATCTTCAAGATGAGCTAACAAATGCTGCCCAAAGTATTAATGATGGTATATCTGTCTCTGCAACACAAAGAGCTCAAATCAATGCGCTCCTATCACAAGCATCTTTTGACTTGAGTACTACACGTTCAGACCTCCAAGCAGCTCTTAAAACAAGCCTCACATCGATTTCTACATCTCTAACTGATGTTTCTAATGCCACTTCTGCTCTTTCTGAATCTTTAACTCAAACACTTCAAGACATTCAAAACGTCGCAAATTCAACAGCAAACAACCTCTCAGTATTCTCCAGCACTCTTTCTAAATCTAAAAATCAGCTTACTGATCTTGCTGACAAGCTTGATTTAATGCACGCTCAACTCTCTGAGGCACTTTCCAGCAAAGATATAAAAACTATCAGGCAGATTCTATCTGCAAGTTCATCTGATCTTGCAGAATTTATTGCTGCGCCTACAACACTCAAGCGAACCGCCGTATACCCTATTGAAAACAACGGCTCGGCCATGGCAGGTTTCTACACCACACTTTCTTTATGGGTAGGTGGCATCATTTTAGTTGCCATGCTTAACACAGGAATTACTGAGAGCCTCCTTAAGAAAACTGACGCAAAACCACGTCATGCATATCTTGGAAGATTGCTTACCTTTAGCGTGCTAGGCTTCTTACAGTCCACGTTAGTTGGACTGGGTAACCTTTTCTATCTGCAGATTCAATGTGTTGACCCTGTACGTTTTATGATAAGTGTTTGGTTTACCTCACTTGTATTTGTCAACATCATGTATGCGTTTACCTATGCGTTTGGTGATATTGGAAAAGCAATTTGTGTCTTCTTACTTGTTATCCAAGTTGCAGGCGCAGGCGGAAGTTTCCCCATCCAAATGCTTCCTGAATCTTTTCAAGTTATAAATCCACTTCTTCCCTTTGTTCATGCCATTGCAGCAATGCACGAAAACATAGCAGGATACTATGGCAACGTATGGATTTCTGAACTTGGTGCATTATCTATCTTTCTTGCAGCCTCCCTTATGCTTGGCCTTGTTCTTAGGAAGCCAACTGCAAAACTTAATGCCTGGATTATAGAAAAACTTGAGGATACTAAGATTATGTAACCGAAGGAATTTTCTCAATCTATATGCTTTATAAACGCAATACTTATTTAGCTAATTGGGCGAGAAGGGCAAGTAGCTCTTCTCGCCTGTTTTCTACCGTTCCAATAAGATATGTCTCAAAAAGCTTATGCTGATATGAACCAACAATAGGACCAGGAGTAATTGAGAGTGCCTGCATAATATCGGCTCCCGAAATACACAAATCCTGAGGTCTTTGAGCAATACCTTTTTTAGCTTCGTTCTTCAATAAGCTAAACATACGCTCTAAAGTAACAGCATATCCGCGATATGGAACCGCTTTTGCCAAAGCGTCTGCCTGCTTTAACGTCAACAAATCGTACGCAAGCGTAACACCATCTGACTTACTTGCCTCAGCCAGCAAAGCAACCATGTGTCTAAGTGACGACGTGGTAATCTCTACGTCAAAATCATGTAATGCCACAAGAGCACAAACCTCATTACTCAAATGTTGCGATAAAGCTAATCGTTTGAGCAGTGCCTTTGCAACAACTGCACCTTTTTCTGGGTGCCCGTAAAAATGACCTCTGCCGTCCGCATCAGTGGTAAACATTTCTGGCTTTGCAATATCATGTAAAAGCGCCGCCCACCTAAGCGCAGGCGTTGCAGTACCTGCAGTAAAGGCTTCTGTTGCAGAACACACCCGAGCAGTATGTTCAAGCACATCATAAGCATGATACGGGCTTCTTTGGTCAAAGTTTTGCAACGGTAAGAGTTCTGGAATTGCTACCGCTAAAACGGGAAAACCCAATGAAATAGCATGGGCAATCTGACCTGCTTCGACAATTTGAGCTACTTCTAAACCAATACGCTCAGAGGCAACTTGCGAAAGAAGTGGCGCACAAGCAAGTAATGCTTGATGTGTTTTCTCCTCAATTGCAAACGAGAATCTGCAGGCAAACCGCAATGCTCGAAGCATGCGAAGAGCGTCCTCTGTAAAGCGAACCTTAGGCTCCCCAACAGCGCGAATTACACGTGCAGATAAATCTTCTTGACCGCCATAAAGATCAAGCAATCCCCTCTTTGGGTGATATGCCATTGCATTAATAGTGAAGTCTCTACGAGCAAGATCTTCCTCTATACGAGAGACAAACTGCACAGAATCAGGACGACGAGCATCAAAATATTCTCCGTCACAGCGATACGTTGTGACCTCAATAGGGTGCTTCTCGACAACAGCAGTAACGGTTCCATATGCAATACCTGTTTCATGCACAGGAATGTCTACAGCCTCAAAAGCCGCTTTGCTCTGCTGCCACGTTGCCGATGTTGTGATGTCAATATCATGGGCAAATGAGCCGCGTAGGGCGTCTCGTACCCAGCCGCCTACAATCCACGCCTCAAATCCGGCATCTTCAAGAACTTCTAATGCACGCAACGCGTAGGTGGGAACTTGTAAATTCACGGGGCGAGAAAGGCATGGTGAAGAGCTATTTTTCTGTATGCTCATGGCCATTCCTTCCGCAGCTGCTGATGGGAAAAGTATACATCCTTCACACGTCATTCACATCCTTCCTGCGGTTTTAAAATGACAAACGTTTGTTCTAGATTTTTCTTTACTTCTTCCCCGTTCGTGATAGTCTAAGTATACGAACAGACGTTCTATTTCCAAGTAGAAAGTTGCTGCCATGGATACTCTTGATAAACTCACCATACTTGCAAATGCAGCCAAATTTGACGCGGCGTGCACTTCTTCTGGTGTAGACAGAGATCCGCAGGCAGGAAAGGTAGGAATGGCCTCAGCGGCCGGCTGTTGCCACTCATTTACCCCTGATGGTCGCTGCATTACGCTGCTAAAAGTTTTACTTTCTAATGCTTGTTGTTATGACTGTGCTTACTGCGTCAATAGATCTTCTGCACAAACCAAGCGGGCTACCTTTACACCACAGGAATTAGCAGAGCTTACCGTAGATTTCTATAAAAGAAATTACATAGAGGGGCTCTTTCTTTCCTCAGGTGTTATAGGATCGCCAGACCACACCACAGAACTCATGATTGAATGCCTCTCCTACCTTAGGAATGAGTTGCTATTTAACGGCTATGTTCATGCAAAAGTAATTCCCGGAACAGATCCAGATCTTATTGATGCTATTGGCCGCTTAGCAGATAGACTCTCCGTCAATCTGGAATTACCTAGCTCAACCTCACTTACTAAACTTTGTCCTCACAAAAATGCAGAAACGGTTACTAAACCCATGTCTTTCATTCACCGCCTACGCGTCTCTGAAGAAAGGCAATTGCTTGAAGCTAAAAATGCATCAACGGGCATTGTGAAATCTGCTGGGAAATCTAAGGGCATTGTTATTCCTACTCAGAAGCAGATCATAAAAGAAGGTTTAGCTCTTCGTTCAAACTGCTTGAAGAATACCTTTATGCGCTCATCATGGGTGTCTTCAGGCAAGAGGTCCTTCTCGCCTGCCGGACAATCAACGCAAATTATCATTGGAGCTTCTCCAGAATCAGACAATCAAATATTGCACTTATCGCAAGCGCTTTATCAACAATTTGAATTGAAACGAGTATTCTTCTCTGCCTATATTCCTGTTATAGAAGACCATCGTCTTCCTGAGTTGGACACTCCTGTTCCCCTGCGTAGAGAACACCGTCTTTACCAGGCTGATTGGCTTATGCGCTACTATGCGTTTTCTCCTGATGAGCTAGTTTCTCCAGAAGCACCTTGGCTTGATTTAGAAATTGATCCAAAGCTTGGATGGGCGCTGGCACATCTTAATCAATTTCCTGTAGAGATTATGGATGCACCACTAGAAATACTTTTACGAGTGCCCGGTATTGGCCCTACCGGCGCACGAAGAATTATTGCTGCAAGAAGACGATCTCGCCTCACCTTTGATGATCTTAAACGGCTGGGAATACAGCTCAAACGATCTCATCACTTTCTCACCTGCTGTGGCGTAAGAGACGCCTCAGCTCCACTTGACCAAGAACTGATTAAACAGAGGGTAATTGCTGATGCCAAAGCAAGTTCGTACAACAAAACAAGACGCCGTATTGAGTCCTCTCAACTCAGGCTCTTCTGATCAGAGCGTAGAGTTTGTCTCGCTTGTTCAGAGGCTTACAAGACTCTCCAAGCCTCAGAAGGTTGTTATCACCTGTAATCCAAGCTTAGAAGGCGTTGTAGGGGCTGTAGGGCTCACTTATCTATCACATGCTAACCCAGCACACGTACGTCTTGTTAGAGAAAACTTTTGTCAGCCTAGTCTTGGGGAGCATGTTCTCTGTGGACCAGACCCTTCTGATGACTCAGTAGTAGCCTTGGCTAAACGAGTTCTAACTGGACTAGAGAAGAAAGTAGGCACAAGAGAAATAACACGTCGCATTGTTTTGGCATGTGCTTCAGATGCTCATACTATGCCGGAGATTGTGCATCGATACATTCGTCTTGCATTCTCCTATGGTGTAGGAGCCCTTGAAGATATTGCAGACCCAACCGTGGCAGAGTTTAATGCCCTGGCTAGGCAGGTAGAAACTGAACGAGAGCATACGCGACAATTTGTGCGGTTTTCTCGCATGTCAGATGGCTCTTTTATGTCTGTATTTCAACCTAATGCAAACGTAGTGCCACTAACTTGCAGTTACTTTGTCAAACGGATGAGTACAGAGCGGTTTTTTATTGTTGATCCAGCTCATCATATAGTCAGTTTTTATGCACCAGAAATGAAGACCTTTGGAACAATTCAGCTGGACGATGCCTCTTTGGAAGACTTGCTCTCTAGAACAGATCTTGCAACTGATGAGAAATACGTGCAAGCCATGTGGAGGCGCTTCTATGAGGGAGTTGGTCTAGAGGGTCGCGGGCCTGCAGAAAGAGGATATGACTTGCGCGCCCATTGGATGCCAAAACGCGTATGGCAAGGGCTCCCTGAACTCACTGCAAGTGCAAATGCAGAAGCTGCGCGTAGCCAAGGCGTACCTGCTCGCTATCAGGGGCGAGAAAACAGAAAGGATGTGCATCATATAGAACAAAAGCAAACATTCTGCAAAGAGCTTACTTCTGGGTTATAAAGCTGCTGCTTAAGACGACTGATAACAAAAAAGCGCCCAGCAGAGCTGAGCGCTTATCAGTACAAAGGTAATGACCTAAGACTTAATCAAGGTCGTTGAAGTCACCAGCTGCAGGCGCAGGTGCAGAAATCTGAGTCTGCTGAGCTGCAGGCTGAGCAGCATTCTGGGAACCAGTTGAAGCGTTGTTGGTAAGAACAGTCTCTGGGAAGACAGAGTCTGCGTCATCCAGGAAGTGCTGGAGGAGCTTACGGTACTCAGCGCGGAAGTCCTCACGGGACTGCTTGAGGCGATCAATCTCATCAAGCTCAGTCTGCTTCTCTGCAAGAGCCTGACGGATAACCTCACGAGCCTTCTGGTCTGCCTCGTTGCGAATGCGCTCTGCGTTTGCACGAGCGTCTGCAACAAGCTTATCTGCGCTCTGCTGAGCAACAATGAGGACCTGAGAAATCTGGTGCTCAGATGCAGCAATAGCTGCAGCGTTTGTCTCCTCAACAGAAGGAACGCTTGCGTTCTCCTCAAGGTTTGCAACCTGTGCCTGTGCTGCAGCAAGCTGCTGCTCAGTGCTGGTCAGACGGCCCTTAAGGTCAGCGATCTTTTGAAGCATTGCATCAACCTCAGAAGAGAGCTGCTCAAGAAACGCGTCAACTTCCTCTGGATTGTAGCCGGTCTCAGCAGGAGAGAATGTCTGCTGCTCGATGTCTGCTGGTGTGATTGCCATCTTTGTTCCCTTTCAGTCTGCGAGTAGACGTACCACACATCATAACTACTCAGTTTGTATTCAAAGACAAACTAGTTTCCTATATTAGTATAAAGCCCAGCGTCGAAATGACAAAACGTCCCACAAGATTAAGCACAAAAAGTGCAACAATCGGTGAGAGGTCAACGCCAGAAATTGGAGGAATTACGTTCCTAAACACACTGAGATATGGTTCAACAATTTTGCCAATTGCCTCGAGAATGTTCTTAACCGAATCATTTGAAACGGTAATCCAAGAGGACAGGCACCATACCACAATGCAGAAGCTGTAAATCCTCAACAAAGTATAGAGCGAGTTCAAGACATAATACGAAAACACAAAAACCTCCGGTTACCTGGTAATCTCACCCTCATCAGCAAGCTTATCAAGATCAGCCTGCGTCAAAGAGACACCATGAGGAAGTACAACAAAGACACGGTCAGCAACTTCTTCAACAGCGCCGTCAAGTCCATAAGAAAGACCAAAACTGAAGTCCAAAATTCTTTTAGCAACCTCAATATTGGTGTTCTTAAAGATAAGGACAACCGGCTGACCAGTACGAACACGGCGAACCACTGACTGAACATCGTCATAAGAAACAGGACGAAGAACGTATGGTGGCAGCTGTCCGGAATAGCTTGTACGGCTCACAGGACGAAGACCAATATCACCAGGAGTTGGAAGATTTGGGCTTACCGTATGCTCGTAAGAAGGAGTGTATCCAGAAGGTTCCTGACGAGATGCATACGCAGAAGCACGAGAGCGCATATCCTGCTGAGGATTGTAAGAAGCAGCTGGATTAGAACTAATTGGCTTACCAGAGCGTGTATACACAGAAACACTCTCTGCTTCTGGCCTGGATGGATTGCCCAGCAGTCTGTTGGAAGAGCCTTGCTGTGCACGATCATCATATGAACGTGGAGAAGCTTCGTCTACCTCGTCATAGCCTTCGTCGCCATAATACTCATCGTCGTAGTACTCATCGTCCTGACCACCACGAAGCCTTGCTCTAAGCGTATCAAGAATGCTCATCATTGTGCCTTTCTGTAACGCACGTAACTTCTTACTACTGTATCAAAACTTGCAACTATTTTAGTGCCCACTCAACGTATAGGCTGGGTCAAACAATACTCGACCCAGGCGAATAGTCGTAGAGCCCTCTTCAATGGCATACGCAAAGTCATCACTCATGCCACAAGAAAGAACATCTAACTTCAAACCAACTTGTTGGCTCAAGCGATCGCGTAATTCTCGAAGTCCTGAGAATGTTCTCTTGGCGCGCTCTGGATCATCTTTTGGTGCCATAGTCATCAGACCCGCAACAGAAATGTGAGGAAGCTCAACAATTTTTTGAATAGACTCAGACACCCCTTCTGGCGAGAAACCCGATTTTGAGGCTTCAGCGGAGACATTTACCTCAAGTAGAACAGACTCCTCAGTACCCTTTACCTCAGCACGCTTTGAAACCGCCTCTGCAAGATGCTCGGAAGAAATTGAATGAATGTAGCGAACCTTACCAACTACCTGGTTAATCTTGTTCTTCTGAAGATTACCAATCATGTCAAAAGTTATCTCAGACGCAAAAGGAGTTTCAGATAAACACGTCAGTTTATGTGTCAGCTCTTGTGGGCGATTCTCGCCAAAAACCCTATAGCCCGCCTTATAAGCTGCAAGGACAGCCTCAACAGGAACGGTTTTGGAGACGGCCACAATTTCAATCTCAGAGGCGGTTCTGCCGGACTTTTTTGCAGCATCCGCCACAAGTGACTCAATCTGAGTTCTACGAGCCTTTATAAACTCAAGATATTCATCTGAATCGTACGTCATAGCCATCATCTCTTGCGGTGAATACATCAACATCTTACGTAACGTTTAACGACTTTTGGCGTAGACCTAAACGCCTTCTCCGATAGCGCTAAACGCCTTCTACCCAACTTTCAGCCATGTAAGCAACAGCTGCATGTCTTCCGCACTTACCATGCTCTGCACGGTACGAAAAGAACCGCTCAGTTGTAGAGGCGGTCGAGTCAGTAACCTCTTCGATAGCAGACGCGCGTACACCAGCATCTACCAGTGCAGCTCTGACGGCATATCCAAGATCTAAGTACCTCTCGCCAGATGCACGCTCTACAACGCCGGGACCAAACTCTTGTGAGAACATCTGAATGAGCTCCGGAGAAACCTCGTAGTCAGCGCCGCCAATGTGCGGACCAATATAGGCTTTGACCTCAGAAGACTTGGCGCCAGTTGCCTGGCAAAGCGCCTCGGTTGCGCGAGCAGAAATGCGGGCAATTGTGCCTTTCCAGCCAGAATGCGCCACCGCAAATCCGCCGGGAGCTACAAGAATTACGGGCACACAATCGGCAAACGCCAACATCACAGGCGTATTTTGAACCGTACATACTATGGCGTCTGCACCAGCTTCTGCCTCAGCTTTAGCCAGTTCAAAAGCCTCTGGTGTATTGGAAGTGAGGCAAACTACCTTGCTTCCGTGCACCTGATGAGGAATAAGGAGTTGCGAGAAAAGCTCGCCAGCTCCAAGAGCCTCTAAGACCAGCTGACGGTTCTTTTGCACCTGTTGCAGATTGTCTCCACACCTACTGCCCAGATTGAGGGATGCAAACTCCCCTTCTGAAAAACCGCCAGTACGCTCAGTAAATGCGAGCGTGACCCCGCATGGAACCTCAGGATCCATGAGCAGGGTCACGCCGTGTAAGCACTGTCTATTCAGCGCGCACATAGTTAGATGCGGCTACGCTTAAGGAAGTCTGGAATATCAAACTCTTTCTCATTAGAAGAGTTGTTGGTGCGAGCAGGCTGTGGCTGAGCAGTCACAGGACGAGTTGGCTGTGACTGAACAGGACGACTTGGACGGCTTGCGCTCTGAGTGTTCAGGGTTGGAAGCTGCTGCTGAACGTTAGAGTCATTGAAGCCGGTTGCAATAACGGTTACGCGAACCTGATCGCCCAGGGACTCATCAACAACAGTACCAAAGATGATGTTTGCATCAGGATCAACGTTCTTAGCAACCAGGTCAGCTGCCTCGTTAATCTCCTGAATACCAAGGTCTTTGTTACCAGCAATAGAGAGAAGAACGCGGGTTGCACCCTCGATAGAACTCTCAAGCAGGCGGCTAGAAATTGCCTCAGTTGCAGCATCAGCAGCGCGGTTATCACCAGCAGCAATACCAATGCCCATCATTGCGCTACCTGCGCCCTTCATGATGGTGCAGACGTCTGCGAAGTCGAGGTTGATCAGGCCAGGAACCGTGATGAGATCGGTAATACCCTGGGTGCCCTGGCATAGAACATCGTCAGCCATGCGGAATGCCTCAAGCATGGTGGTCTTCTTCTCAGAAAGATCAAGCAGACGATCGTTTGGAATAACAATGAGAGTATCAACATTCTCGGAAAGAGTCTTGATACCGTCAGCTGCAGAACCATAACGACGACGACCCTCGAAGGAGAATGGCTTAGTAACAACGCCAACGGTCAGTGCGCCAACGTCATTCTTTGCAATATCAGCAACAACTGGAGCAGCGCCGGTACCAGTACCGCCACCCTCACCAGCAGTGATAAAGACCATATCAGCGCCAGCAAGTGCAGCCTTGATCTCGTCGCGACTATCCTCTGCTGCCTCTTTACCAACCTCAGGGTTAGCGCCAGCACCAAGACCCTTGGTGATGTCAGTACCGATGTGAACCTTAATGTCAGCATCGGAGATTGCAAGAGCCTGTGCATCGGTGTTTACAGCAACGAACTCAACGCCACGGATGCCTTCTTCAATCATGCGGTTGACAGCGTTAGTTCCGCCGCCACCAACGCCAACAACCTTGATAACAGCAAGATAGTTGTTAAGGGTATCGGTGTCCTTAATCATGTCTTCCTCCTTGAGGCACGCTTGTGCCCGTTTGTCCCGGAGCGCGACTGCGCTTAGGCTACGTTTATGCGCTCGCAGAACCGCTGTATAAAACCCTAAACCTCAAGTTAAGGCTTACGCTTCATGCAAAGCGGGGTATATTTGCACAACTGACCCCTGCAAGTCAAATAATATGTAGAAATTGTGAAGAAAGCTGGTAAACGGTAGGAAACTATTCCCTAACGGCACATATAGTTTGCGCGTTTACCTACGAAACACCAGAGCCAGACTGAACGTTTCCGGTAGAAACTCGCCTATAGGTTGGGCTTGCAGGTGTTCTTACGTTCAAGTACGTAAGCTCTCCTGGGAACTGCTTAAGCATTGCCAGAATCACTTTTTCTTTGTCAGCAATCTGTGTTGGAGAGCCTAGGGCAACCTGCACACCATTAGAAAGCGTGACAGAGATTGCATCAACGCTACTAGCCGAGTAACTCACAATCTGTGACGTGAGCTCTGACGAGAACGTAGACTGATACTGCATAACTGCTTGAATTTCTGCGTCTGTTGCCGTGGTACCCGCTACAGGAGAAACTGTTGCGGGAACATCAGTGATGAGCAGCTCGCCTTCTGAGGTTGCCTTCTCAAGCGCAACGGTAGCAGTAGTCTTTCCTTCTGGTACGTTAAGCTGATCTGCCTCTAGCCAGACGTTATTCTCGCCCAAATACCAGGCAACCGGACCAGAAGAAAGCGCCACAATAGCTGTGACCTTGCGCTCTGTGATGGTAATACGCAGCGTATTGGGGAACTGCCTCTCGTACGTTGCAGAGGCTACCCAAGGGTCCTTCTGAAGTTCTTGAGTAATAAGGGACTCATCCATATTGAGCAGGGTTGTTCCCTCTTCTACTGCAATGAGCTTTTGAATTTGCTCATTAGAGACGTGCTCTGTTGGCTCTACCTGAATGTTGGTAATAGCAAAGACTGAGGAAGAACGTAGGACGAGAAAAGCAATGCCAGCGAGAAGGGCGAGGCTAAGTAAAACGATAAAGGCCGTGCGCACTGCCTTAAACGATACCTTTCTGCTGTGTTTAATACGCTCAGCACGAGCTTGAGCTGCAGTTTTTGTAGCGTTATTTGGCTTTTTGGCAGAAATCTTTTTAGCAGAAGGTTTAGCATCAGGAGCTGTAGCCTCAACCTTTGGCTTAGGCTTAAAGGCCTTACTCATAAAAGAAGGCTTAGTAGCGCCTGTCGTCTGAGTAGAACCAGACGATAAAGGCTCCCTTTTTGTGCCCTTACGGCGCGTTGTTTGCTTTGAAGTATCTTCTGCCATATCTTCCCTATGCCCCAAAACCCAGAAGTTTAACCTCTGGCTGAAGATCAATGTCAAACTTTTCTTGTACCGCATCGTGTGCTCTGCGCATAAGTGCGATGACATCTGAGGCGGTGGCGTTACCGGTATTCACAATAAAGTTGGCATGAATATCAGAAATCTGTGCGCCGCCCTCAGTAGCTCCCTTAAGACCACACTCTTCAATAAGTGCACCAGCAGACCTACTACCTGGATTCTTAAAAACAGAACCGCAGCAAAGCTGACCAGTTGGCTGAGTATTTCTTCTACGCTGCAAGAGTGTATCCATGCCAAGAGCAACTTTAGGACGATTAGATGCTGTCAGCGCAAACGTTGCCTCAAGAATGATCTCATCTGGTGCAAACGTAGTGTAACGATAACCCCATTCAATCTCGGAGGCATCGTAGCGGACAAGACCCTTGCCAGGCTTAAGTACCACGCAATCACGGACGGCTTTACCAATCCAATCATGCCTAGTTCCTGCGTTCATCGAAAGAGCGCCGCCAATAGTTCCGGGAATACCAGCACACATCTCAAGGCCAGAAAGACCTGCTTTCATGGCCTCATTGCAAACGCGTGCTGTAAGCGCACCTGCACCTGCAGTAATGAGGTTATTCTCGCCAACTGAAATGGTAGAAAGCTCATCGTCGAGCACAATAACGCAGCCGTTGTAGCCCTTATCAGAGACAAGGATGTTTGAACCTTTGCCCAAAAGCACCCAATCAACTCGATTAGCTGCAAGCACCTCAAGCACACGCACCAACGCCACGTGGCTGTGAACAGCAGCAAAAAGCGACGCCTTACCACCAATCCTAAAGGAAGTATGGTGGCTCAGCGGCTCATCTTGCTTGATTGTTGCATCAAGGGCCCCAGAAAGGCTCACATAGGCGTTAAACAAGCTCACGACAGAGGTCCTAGTGATTCTGAAGACGCTCTTTGAGTGCGCGGATAAACATTGGTCCAATCTGAGTGACGTCACCTGCGCCCTGAGTAATCAGCAGATCTCCTGGTTTAACCGTATCAAGAAGGTCTGCGATAAGATCTTTACGAGAAGGGATATAACGCACGTCAGGAACAGTATTGGCAGCTTGAACTTTTGAAGAGACGGTCTTACCCGAGACACCTGGAATAGGCAGCTCGCCTGCTGAGAAGACATCCATGACGCGCAAAACGTCAATGCCGTCAAATGCGTGTGCAAACGAATCTGCCAGATCTTGCGTTCTGCTGTAGCGGTGTGGCTGGAAAACAACAACAACGCGCTTGAAGCCAAGAGGAAGAGCTGCAGACATGGTTGCTGCAATCTCGGTTGGATGGTGGCCGTAATCGTCTACGACGGTAATACCGTTGATGTCGCCTACGTGCGTAAAGCGACGGCGCGCGCCCTTGAACTGCGAAAGCGCTGCTGCGGCCTCCTCAAGATCAAAGCCAAGAGCATCAGCAACGGCAATTGCAGCGGTTGCGTTTGCAACATTGTGCTTACCAGGATTAGCTGGAAGTACCACAGAAATAGTCTGGCCAGATGGAGTCTTAATAGTCAAAGGATTCTCAATACCAGCTTTTCTCTCCTCCTGTGTGCAAACAAAATCGCAGTTTTGATCAAAGCCGTAGGTAACTACGTGCCTACCAGTTGACTGAGCAAGCTCAACGTAATGAGGATTATCGCCGTTGATAACAACAGTTTCTTCCTTATCAAGTAAGCTCATAAACTCACAGAAGGTCTTCTCGATATTCTCTAGAGAGCCGTAATGGTCAAGGTGGTCTGCCTCAATATTGGTGACAACAACCACGTTAGGGTTAAGGAACATAAACGAACCGTCAGACTCGTCCGCTTCGCAGACAAAATACTGACCGTTGCCGTTTTTACCGTTGGTATCGTAGCCCTCAACAACGCCACCAATCAAAAATGATGGATCAGCGCCAAGCTTATCCAGCATGGTAGCAACCATAGAAGATGTGGTGGTCTTGCCGTGAGTGCCCGCAACAGCAATGGTCTTGCGGCCGCGTGACAAATACGAGAGCATCTTAGCGCGAGGCCAAATAGGAATGGAAAGTTCGCGCGCACGAATAACCTCTGGGTTTGTCTCTGGGATTGCGGTTGAGGTAACAATGACATCAGGCATCACAGCGTCAATAGTGGCTGCTGTGTGGCCGATGCTTACCTGAATACCTGCATCTTCAAGCTCTCTAACATAATGCGAGCTCTTTAGATCGGAGCCGGTAACGGTGCAGCCGCGCTCGTGCAGAACAAGCGCAATTCCGCTCATACCTGCGCCACCAATTCCAATAAAATGTGCACGCGAGATGGTCTTCTCGCCCATGGAATCTGCCATAAGAGAGCCTTTCCAAGTATTGTTATCGTTTGAGTCTTGGACATACCAAGACATGTTTACTCTAACGCAAAACCGAATGTTTTATGCACCACAAACGGCACTTTCCACAGCGTCAGCCACAAGAGATGCGGCGCTGCGCTGGTCAAGTGTAGCGGCTGCCTCGGAGAGCTTTTTGCGCTGGTCCGCGTTATCTACCAGCTCAAACAGAGCTGTCGAGAAGGTCGTGGTGCCCACCTGGTTATCTGGCACCAGAATAGCTGCTCCCGCGTCCGACAACAGGTGTGCGTTAGTAGTCTGATGATCTGCTGTTGCCAGAGGATACGGCACCAAAATGCTGGGGAGCTCAAGCGCTGCAATCTCGGCCACAGAAGATGCTCCGGAGCGAGAAACCACCAGGTCAGCCGCAGCAAGGGTGGCACCCATGTTGGAGATGTAGGGCTTAACCTCCCAGCGAGCAGCCTCCTCGTCAGAAAGCTTCATGAGCGAGACAACCTCGTCGTAGAGCTTCTGGCCTGTTGACTGGATGATGCGCAGGTTAGGACGGGTAAGAAGCTCCTGCTTAAGCGCAGCAAACGTCTCGTTGATACTACGAGCGCCCAAACTACCGCCAAAAATAAGCAGCAATGTCTGATTGTCTGCAATACCCAACTCTTGCCTCGAGGCGGCTCTGTCAGCAGAAAGAACACTCTTACGTACAGGATTTCCAGTAACCACAATGGAGTCTTGAGCTTTTACGTGGCCCTCAAAAGCCTTACGAGCCTCTGGGAACGCAATGCACACCTTATCTGCTTTGCCTGCAGATACACGGTTAGCAAGACCAGTTACCGAGTTTTGCTCATGGATTAAATAGGGGATGTGTAGCTTTGCACAAAGCTGAAGCAAAGGCAGCTCAACATAGGCGCCAAAACCAATAGCAACATCAGGTGCACCCTGCTCTTTGAAGCGCTTGTGCAGCTGCATCTTTGCGCGCTCAAGATTGTATGCCGCGCTGATGAGCGTCCAAGGACGTCTACGGTCAAAGCCATTTACATGGATAGATACCAGCTCAAATCCTGCCTCAGGTACCAACGTACCTTCAAGCTTGTTGGGCTGACCGTAAAACGTAACCTGGTGGCCGCGCTCACGAAGCTCCTCAGCTAGAGCCAGGGCTGGGTTAATGTGACCAGCGGTTCCACCTGCAGCAATTGCAACAGAGAGTTTCTTCTGTTCTGCCATGCAATCCATCTCCTAGAAATCAGCTATCGGCGAGGCCTGGTGTTATTTCCACGAAGCCTATCCGATGCAGAAGGTCCCAAATCAATTCTGCGCCTTCCGGAGGCATCTGTCGTAATACGACCTTGAGGGGCGTCGTCATCTCTTGAGCGCAAAACGCCTCGTGATGGGCGCGCGGAGCTTTGTGCGCTGCTCTTAGGGCGAGAAGAACGTGGGAGTGGCGTACCTACCCCTACCCCACCATCAACCATGGTAAGACCAGCAAAACCTGGAGCATCAAAGGTATCCTGCTCTTCAGCTATGCTCCAAGAAGCGCGTTGCCTATCGTACTCGGTTTCTGGAAGCCTTGACTGCCTTGAAACAGACATCAAAAGACCAACCATCAAGATACTAGACATGATGGTTGAGCCGCCGTATGAGATAAACGGCAGAGGCTTACCAGAAAGAGGCAAAAGGCCCAAAACACCGCCAATGTTAACAAAGGCCTGGATGATAAACATAGAGGTACAACCTGCAGCAATAAGCCTGCCGGTCAAATCTGGTGCATAGCGAGCAATCTTAAAGCCTGCCCATACCAGGGCGCCAAATACAGCCAAAAGACCCAAAACGCCAATAAAGCCCAGCTCTTCTCCAATAACCGCAAAAATAAAGTCATTGTGAGCCATAGGAAGATAGGAATATTTCTGGCGAGAAAAACCAAAGCCAACACCAAAAATACCGCCAGAGCCAAAAGCATAAAAGCCCTGTGCAAGCTGATAACCTGCACCGTAATAATCAGCCCAAGGGTTGAGCATAGTCACAACACGAGCACGAGAATAATCATCTTTAAGAGATAAGAAGGCAAAGCCAATAAAGCCAGCAACAGCAATAGTTGCCAGAACCCTTCGGTCAACATCGGCAAGGTAGCCAATGACCAAAAGTGTTCCCACAATAATCAGTGTGGAGCCCTTGTCTGGCTGGGCCAAAATAAGAAGCAATGGCGCAAGCGCAGCAATAGCAAACTTTTTAAAGAACTCCATCTGATCTATGGTCTGATCAATAAAGTACTGCTGAGCCAAATACGAGACAGAAATTAAGATGGTAATCTTTGCAAACTCAGACGGCTGGAAAGAAAACGGTCCAATTGAAATCCAACGGGTTGCACCATATGCATCAGCGCCAGCAATAGGAGTAAAAATAATTGCTAGCATTCCAAAGGTCACAATCCAGATAGGTACCTGGAAGTTTCTTACTACTGCGCGGTAGTCAATGCGAGAAACAATAAACGCTAACGCAACTCCTGCCGCAGCAAAGCCAAGCTGACGCTGCACGTAGTAGAAGGGGTTATAGCCCATGTCCTCAGAAGTCATTGCAGAAATCGAGGATGCGGAATAAATCATTACCAGGCCAAAGCACACCAGAATAGCCGTTGACACCAGAAGCACCAGACGAGGCTGCATAAAACGCTCTGGAATAGCACCAAAGCGGCCTTTAGTCTGCGAGCCCTCGGAAGATTTCTGGCGAGAAGTACGTGGTTGCTGCGCGCGCTCCCCTGTTCTGTTTCTGCTGGTAGCCATTATCGACCGCTCTCTTTTTGAGCAAGATCTGCCACCAACTGTTTAAAGACACGACCACGCTGAGCCATGCCTGTGAACTCGTCAAATGAGGAACATGCTGGTGAGAGAAGCACTACAGAACCTGGACGAGCAAGCTCTACCGCACGGTCAAAAGCTTCATGCATATGAGGCTCTTCTACCACTTCTGCATGGCCGCCAGAAACGTGGCGAAGCGCCTCTGCAAAGCGAGGACCTGCCTCTCCAAAGCAGATTGCGTATGCACAGGTAGCGGACACCTTCTGAGCAAACTCATCAAGCTCTGTGCCCTTATCGTGACCACCAAGTAGCAAAATAACGTCTTTGCCTGGGAATGAAGTTAATGATTTTTCAACTGAATCAGTGTTTGTTGCTTTGGAATCGTTAACGTACAAAACACCATTAACCGTATCAACTGGCTCAATTCTGTGTTCAAGCGGCATAAAGTCCAACAGGGCATGCCTAATAGAAACAATATCAAGTCCCAGGAATAAGCCACATGCAGCCGCAGCAAGAGCGTTGAGTGCATTGTGCGCTCCCCTAATGTGGAGTGCATCAGCTGCTACAAGCTCCATCTCTTTACCAGATAGCCTGACTACCAGCGCTCCATTGCGTACAAAGGCAGCGTTTTGCGTACCGGGATCTGTCTGAGCAAGATGGCATACGGCAATGCCGCGAGCCTCAAGGCGAGAAGACACGTTCTGACAAAACTCATCCAAGTCAGAGACAATTGCCAGGTCATTTGCATCAAGGTTGGCAAAAATCTTCTCTTTAGCTGCTGCATACGCCTCGAGTGAACCATGCCACTCAAGGTGATCCGGCGTAATGTTTAAAAGCATCGCAACATGAGGATGCAATTTTTGAGTAGTAGCAAGCTGGAAGCTTGAAAGCTCTGCTACAAACCAGCTCTTAGGTTTTCTCTCTGCAAGTTGGTCCGTAATAGTTAATCCGATATTGCCAACAGCACTTGCATCAAGACCCGCATACTGCAGAATAGACGTGGTCAAACTTGTGGTAGTAGTTTTACCGTTTGTGCCGGTAATACCAATCCACTGTGAAGGACTCTCTTGATAGGCAAACTCTGGCTCGCCCATAATCTGCTTAGAAGCTGCCTTTGCACTTAAGAACAACTCAGAGGTGTCTGGAATACCAGGAGATGCAATAGTCAGGTCAAAGGTACCCTTAACCTGATCGGAGCCGCATTGTACCTGTACGCCTGAGTCTGCAAGCTCTTGGATCTTCTCGCCAACAGTAGCATCTGCGCCGCCCACAAGAGTTACGGAAGACACACGACCCTCTGGCTGCTGCAGCAAATACGTGCAGACAGAGACGCCGGTCTTACCAAATCCAAGAACACATACATTTCCAAGTGTTTCTAGAAACGACACGCAAGCAATCCTTTCTAAGAGCAATATCTTTAGTGAAGCTGAAAGTACAAAGCAAAGCCCAGAGCAGCAAATGCACCGGAAATAATCCAGAATCTAAAGACTACTTTTGTCTCGTTCCAGCCAAGTTTCTCAAAGTGATGATGCAGTGGAGCCATCAAGAATACGCGCTTTTTAGTTGCCTTGTAGCTGACAACCTGAATGATAACGGACAGTGCTTCGATGATAAAAAGACCGCCCATGACCAGGGAAACTACTTCGGTCTTGGTAAGGACGGCCAAAGCTGAAAAAGCAGCGCCCCAGGCAAGCGAGCCGGTGTCTCCCATAAAAATGCTTGCAGGATAGCTGTTAAACCACAAAAAACCAATACAAGCGCCTGCGATAGATGCGGCAAAAACAGCAAGGCTACTCTCGCCATAGCGGAAAGCTACTGCAGCCATAAAAATCATGACAACCATAACGCAGCCACCAGCCAGGCCATCAAGGCCGTCGGTCAGGTTAACAGCATTGGAGAGGCCTGCCATGAGCAAAAAGACAAAGAAGAGATACAGCCAAGGGATAGAAATGACGTTTCCGCCTAAATTGACGGTAGTAGTAAGGATACCCAGATTGATATCAAGGTCACCAGGGAACGCAATAATGGGCGTAATACCCCAAATGTTAACTGCTGCCAGGCAAAATGCAACAGAAATGATAATAAGTCCAGCCATCTTCTGAGATGCGGTGAGGCCAAGACTTCTACCATGAGCAACAGACTCGATATCGTCCAGAAGACCAAGCGAGCCCGTGAGCAGCATAGCTGCCATCGCAAGAATGAGGTCGGTGTTCCACTGAGCAAGTGCAATACAGGTCAGCACAATGCTTACCAGCATAACAACGCCACCCATAGTAGGAGTACCCTGCTTGACCAGGTGCTGCTGAGGGCCGTCAGCACGAACCTGCTGGCCCACTCCCTCTTTCTTCATCAGTTTGATAAAGAGTGGCATTAAGATCAAAGTGATGATGCAGGAGACACCAAGTGCTACAAACACCTGGTATGTTGGGTAAATAGTCTGGTAAAACATTACTCAGTAACTCCTTTTACAAAAATATCAAGCTGGGCAGACCTAGATGCCTTGGCGAGAAGAACGTCTCCTTGCGCAAGTACTGGTCCGAGCACGGTAAGTGCTTCGTTGACATCACTGAACTGTTCAATTTTATCTTCCGAGAATCCCATAACGCGCGCAGCTTCAACCATTTCACATGCGGCTCCCGTGCCTACAAAGGCAACAAGGTCTGGGTTTTTAGCAGCAATATAGGCACCCACATAACCGTGGAGGCGCTTCTCCTCTGGTCCAAGCTCGCCAATCTCTCCGATAAGAGCAATGCGGCGGCCTTCCGCTGGCATCTGCATCAAAACATCAAGGGCAGCAGCTGTTGAGTTAGGACTTGCGTTGTAAGAATCGTCAATAATCTTGGCACCGCAGGTTGCGTCAAGTACCGAAAGACGCATACGAGTGGCAGGCATCTGCTCAATGGCCTCTGCAGCAGCGTCAAGATCAAGACCAAGCGTCTCTATAGCCTCAAGTGCCAAAAGAAGGTCGTCGACAACAACGCGCCCAGGTACCTCAAGAGTTACCGTGCGTGACCAGCCGGATGCAGCAACAATAGTGGCAGTTGGAAGGCCCTCCTCGTCAAGAGTGACCTGCTGTGCGCTCATGAGGTCAGCTCCTGTGGCGCCCACTGTCTTGCAAACAACGCGAGCAGGGCGAGCAAACTCATCTGCAATGAACTTGGTGTAGTCCCCCGCCGAAGCCTGAATAAGCGTAGGTTCAATTGAGCCAAATGCGCGCATGCCCGAGACAATCTCTGCCTTGGCGCGCGCAATGTTTTCTCTGCTGCCGAGAAGACCAATGTGGCTGGTGCCAACGTTGGTAATGACGGCTACCGTTGGACGAGCAACCGAGGTGAGCCTGGTAATCTCGCCAGCGTGATTCATGCCCAGCTCAAGCACGAGCACCTCGGTATCCTCTGGAGTAGAAAGTACCGTAAGTGGCAGACCAATAAGGTTGTTGTGATTGCCAGCGGTTGCGTGTACACGACGAGTGGCGGCAATGCCGCGACGAAGCATTTCTTTGGTGGTAGTTTTACCAACCGATCCAGTTACGCCCACAACCAGCCAGTTTGGATGGGCTTCTCGCCAAGCAGCGGCAAGTGCTAGCAGAAACGCCTCACAGTCATCGTCAGCGGCTTCAAGAACGCTGACTCCTGTGGCGGCCAGGTTGTCGAGCAGATTGTCTGCTACAGGCTTAGATGCCACAACAACAGCAGCGCCTGCCTGGGCAGCAGATAAGAGATAGGAGTTTCCATTGACCTTCTCGCCAGCGAAGGCCACGAAGAGCGAGCCTTCCTGGACCTCGCGAGAGTCAATGACGGCTGCGCCCGCAACCTCGCGGGTTCCGCGGCGGAGCAGTCGTGCATTTGTAGCTGCGACTATCTGTTCAACCGAAAGCTTAACCATGAGCTCTCCTAGTTATTGGTTGGTTGAATATTAAGGCGTGTAGCTGCGTCTTTTGCAAATTGCGAGAAGACCACAGCGGCAGACTGCGATGCAAGCTGGTGGGTATCGTTAAGTCCAACGTAAACCATCAAATCAGATTCTGATGGATTCACGATACCGCAGAAGGAATCAACAAAACCGGAATTCTCGCCGTACGAGCCGGTTTCTTCCACAACCTGCTGGCCCGTGCCTGTTTTACCAGCAACAGTATAGCCATAGATACCTGCACGAACACCGGTACCCTCTTTGACAACGGTAGTCATCATGTCAAGCTCGGCCGAAGCTGTGGAAGCGGAAATAACGTCTTTAGTAGGCCAGGTAACCTCTTGACCGCCCTTAGAAACCATAAAGTGTGGAGTCACCATAGTTCCCTTATTAGCAACAGCGGTATATGCGCGAATAACCTGAATAAATGGAATTGCAAGACCCTGACCAAACGCCATATTTCCACCAGTTGGGCCTTCATATTCGTCCAGAGAGCGGACAATACCTGTGGCTTCGCCTGGGAAGTCAATACCCGTAGTGTGTCCTATGCCAAACTTATCTACGCCCTCTGAAAAGCGCTTATCACCTATGAGCTGCGTCTCAAGGTAGGCCATACCAACGTTTGAGGAACGTCTGAGCATCTCTCTTACGCTCATGTCCATGGCACTGGTACGCCAGTCGTCGTCGGTAACCTTGTTATCGCCAACTTTGAGCTCGGTTGGGATATTGAAGGTTGAATTTGGACCAAAGAGATTGTCATCTATACCAATTGAGGTAGTAATTACCTTAAATACGGAGCCTGGCTCATAGATACTTGAGACTAGCTTGAGGTTGAGGGATTCGTAGTCAACGCCGTTATCGCTCTTAAAATCTGGCAGAGGGTACGAAGCGGCGGCATAGATTTCTCCGGTACGAGGATTCATGGCCATGATTGAGCCACCCTGCTGGGCTTCAAAGTCTTTGACTGCGGCAGTAAGCTGCTCTTCTGCCTTCTTCTGTAGCTCAATATCAATGGAAAGAACAATGTCCTGTCCATTTTGTGCCTCAGTGATGTTTGAGGTACCGCCCGCAATTGGCGTACCACCAGCGCCGGTCTCAACAATCATGTGGCCATTAGTACCTGCAAGGATATCGTTGTAGTAATACTCAAGGCCAGAAGCGCCCTCGTTATCTGCGTTTACAAAGCCCAAGATCTGAACGCCAACGTTGCCATATGGATAGACACGCTTGGTGTTATTAACAAAATAGACGCCCTTGAGGTTTTTCTCGTCAAGTGCTTTTTCAATCTTGGA